>JACRAV010000285.1 GCA_016213305.1 Candidatus Zixiibacteriota bacterium
AAATCGCCCATCCTACAGTATCTCTGCCCCACTTGAGGTAAATGTCTTTGTTCGAGGCAACTCGGTTCATGAGTTCGGGTATGTCCGGATCGTTGGGGTTCTGACGGGCGTATTCGTCGGCCGCCAGCCACTGCAGGCCCTCGTACTGATCCCAGTCATTTTTGTCACTGACAATGGTATAAACAAGTTGGATCCCGTGTTTCTCTCCAACCTTGGCGTTATCGGCATGAGTCCCAAAGGCCTCCCTTTGAATGCCTGATGCATCCAGATATTCCGGTGATGGATCATGGAGCCAGAACGGCTCTCCTACGACAACCAGGCCGCCCGGGACAACCCAACTTTTCAATGTCTTAAGCGTTTCATTGTGACCTTTGAACACCCAGCTGGCCCCAATGCAAGCGGCCAAATGCAGACACGCAGGTTGTTCAGGCCTGAACTCGGCACCATCCATCTGCTTGAATGTGATGTTAGACTTCGACACTCTATCGGCGGCTTTCTTTTTACAATCTTCAATGCAGTAGGGGGATAAATCTACGCCGACCCCTCTGACTTCATATTCTTCAGCCAGCCGAATCAGAAACTCTCCTTTGCCGCAGGCGATATCGACCACTTTGGCCCCTTGAGGGAGGTCCAGAAGTCTGACGAGGTGTACTAATTTGGCCTCGCTTGTAGGATTGCAGACCAGGTGTTTTTTGTGCGTAATATCGTAGAACTTCCAGGTATCCAAGGTCACTCCGTACTTGTATTGAAATATAAACTACGACACTAAGAACCATTTTGTCAATCGGGAAGTAACTCCAGGATGGTCCGGATTGTGTGGAGGCACTATAAGCGGTATTATGCCCTATATATAAAGAGCCCAATGACATACTTGCCAAAAGGATCGAATTACAATAAAAGCGGCCATTACGAGACGACTTCCGCAACCGGGTGACTGATCAACGCACGTCATAGCGGCTAAAGAGCATCACGGCCCCGAAGAGACAACCAAGCAGACCAAGCGCAAGCACCCCGAAATCGAGGGCGAGTGATCCCACTGCCGGCGCCAGGTCAAACCGGGGAGATACGTACTTCGGCAAGCCGGAAATATCGAGCGCCCCGGCGTCGCGCGGATTGCTGATTTTCATTCCGGTTTCCGAATTGAATTCGATGCGCATTCCGCCGGCGCCCGGACTTTCGGACTGGCGCTGGCCAACATAGTCGGTGAACTGCGCGCGATAGGCGTCCATAGCGCTCTCGAATCTTGGTTTCATGTCAAGATCAGTGCCTGCCAGCGTCATGGCGCCGATCTGAAAAGCCGACACCGGCGACAGGCGCGCCAGCGACAGCGCCAGCCGCTCCCGGCGCTCGCTTTTTCGGCGCAGATCGGCGTACTGCCGGGTCTCGTAATCGCTGATGTTCGTCTCCACCTGACGACGAAGGGAATCCTCCGTCTGAATTCGAGCCAAAAGCGCCTCTTCACCTAGCGAATCCGTATTCCCCTGCCAGCGCCCGATGCCGTCCCGCATAAATTTGTCCCACTGGTCCCTTGCAAAGGCCTCCCGCTGACCCTGTATTTCGGCCACGGTCGGCACGTTGGTCAGTTGGCCGGCTGTCAGCACGCCAATTCGCGGGACGATCAGCGTCAGTGCCACCCAAACCATCAGCCCGGTCAAAAACGAGACCGACGAATGCCGGGTGCATGCCGAAAGCAAAAGCCCAATCATCACGAAAGACCCGCAGAAAAGCGCCGCCAATCCGAGGAGCAAAGTGAGTCGTAGCCAGTCCTGCCACCCCAACGGAATGCCATAGACCACGACCATCAAAACCGCCAACGCGGTCGGCACCGCCAGGGCCGCCGCCAGCCCCAGCCACGCTCCGCTTGCCTTCGCCAACAGGTAGTGTGCCCGCGACACCGGATGCGAGAAGACCAGTTTCAAGGTCCCGTCCTCCCGTTCGCCGGAGACGGCATCGTAGGTGAACAGTAGCGCGAACAACGACATCACCACGACAACAATGAGCGAAAAATCGACAAATCGGAAAACGGCGTACATCGGCTCATCCGAGTACAGCGAATGACGCAGGCGCACTCCGGTTCGAGTGCTGATCGGCGTCCATCGGCCTATATCGAAGGCCAGCCCCGACACGAAGATGGTCATTGGATCGGGCGCCCGGTAGGCGCGCGTCGAGGCCGACATCCACGACGTCGCTTCCTGCAGGCCCTGGTCGGACAAGAGTTGCGAGGTTTGGGCGTGATCGACCGCGGCGCGGTATTCCTGAATGCCGACATAGACCGACAGTAAAATCAGCACCGCCCCGACCATAAAGGTTCCGACAAAGCGGGGGCTTAACAGTATCGCTTTGAGTTCTTTGGTTACAAGCACCCTGAACATAGCTGCTCCTTACCTATCTGAGATCATATCGCAAAAACGACCAGAAAGCCGTGATGAACGCTCCCAGCCCCCATACAATGAGAAGGCCGATACTCGGTATGGCCGTCTCCACCGCCCCTGCCAAGGCAATCGGCCGGTGCTGAAATTCAGGCAGTTCCTTAGGATCAACCGGTTTCGGCTTCGCACCGCCGCCGGCATCACCCTTCATGATGATCATTCCTCGACCCGGGACCATCCCTGTTTTCGCTTTCATAAATTTGGCATAGTCGCCTTGATACTGGGCGGCCTCGGCCGCGAAACGGTCGTTCATATTCAGGTCGGTTCCCGCCAGCGACGTGACGGCAAGCGAAAACGACGCCAGTGGCGAGAGCCGCGCCGCCGCAAAAGCCCAGCGCTGTTGGACACGCTGACGGTTGGCCCGATCCTCGTTTAGTTGTCCGGCCAGTTCCTGCATCTTCCGGTCGCGTTCATCCGCCTGTTTTTCCATCATATCCTGAAACTGCTTCATCATGCCTTCCATGTCCCCCCCGGTTTTCTCGGGGGTCCACCGGGAAATCGCCTGCCGTCCCTGAGTCCACAACTGCGAGTTCAGGGCCGCCTTCTTGGAGGAAAGCTCGTCGACCGATGGCACGACGACCGCTCGTCCGGCCAGCAAAACGGCGGCGCGCGGCACGACGAACACCGACATGACCCATACGACCAGCATGGCCAGGAATGCGCTCGATGACCGGTGCGTCATGGCTGAAACCATGATCGAGAGTACCAGCATGACCATGAAGTACAGAAGTCCCGTTCCGATCGCCAGCGCCAGACGAAACCAGCCGTTGACGTCAACCGGAATTCCCATGAGGACCAGGACAAGGCATCCGATCAATATCGGTACGATCAGCGCCGGCACCAGCGCCGCAAGGGACCCGATCAGCTTGCCGCAGATATAAGTCGCCCGGGGCACCGCATGAGAAAAGACAAGCCGCAGTGTCCCCCGCTCCTTTTCGCCGCAAATGGCGTCGTATCCCAGGAGTATGGCCAAAAGCGACAGCACCACGCCGAATACAAATTCAAGATCCAGAAACCGAAACACGGCAAACAGCGGTTCGCCTTCGAAACGGCTGTCCTCGGCGCTTAGTTCGCCGCGCCCGGTCACTTCGACCGTCCGGCCAATATCATTGGATACACCGGTAACGATCGCCGCCACCGGCTCCGGCGGCAGAAATATCCGGTTCTGTCGCAACATCAGCCAGTCGGTGAGTCCGTCGCACTGGCGGAGGTTCTCGGCCTTTGCCGCTTCATACTGTCTCCGGGCCGCCTGGTAATTCTGCGCTCCGGTGAAGAACGCCAGCAGAATGAGCACGGCGCAGACCGAGAAGGAAATGACAAATTTGGTCGAGCCGAATATGTCCCGAACTTCTTTGAGTATGAGTGTGCCGAGCATTATGCCTCCGCGGGCATCGGTCCGTTGTGACCGGCCATGTATTCCATGTACAGTTTCTCGAGATCGAGGTGGGCCAGCTCACCGGCCGGTTGTTCCATCACCAATCTCCCTTCCTTCATGATGGCGATCGTGTCGGCGATTTCTTTGGCCCGAAAAATGTCGTGGGTTGACATGAGTATCGCCTTCCCTTCCTGCCGGAGCGATTCGAGCAGGCGGCAGAATTCCCAGCCCGCCTTCGGATCGAGTCCCGAAGTCGGTTCGTCGAGCAGGATCGCCGGGGCGTCCTTCAGGATCGCAATCGCAATGCCGCATTTCTGACGCATCCCCTTGGAAAACCCCCGCACCTTCTTGTAATGCACGTCGTCGGATAGCCCGACCCGGCGCAGGATGTCGTGATAGTCGTCGCGGCTGTAATGGTGCTTGCCGCTCAACCGTGCGAAAAACTCAAGGTTTTGCATGGCCGTGAAATTGCCGTACAACATCACGTTTTCTGAGACATAGGCCACATGCGCCTTGGCTTCGAGGGGCTCGCGATGCGTTACGATCCCTCCGATCCGCGCTTCGCCTTCGCTCGGATCGATCAGATTGAGAAAGATATTGATCGTGGTCGTCTTCCCCGCGCCGTTTGCCCCGAGCATCGCGTAAATCTGCCCCGGCCGCACGCCGAACGATACCCTGTCCAGCGCCAGAACGCCGTCCTCATACCGCTTGCTGAGCGCCACTGCTTCCAGATAAGGACTGTCTGTCATTGTTTCCTCGCTTTCATGACCGACTGCTAAACTTTCATGTCAGTTACTTCCGGGACAGCCGGATGCCGAACACGACCAGTGCCGCCACCAACCCCACAATCACGAGCACCAGCAAAAGGGTGCCCACGACATTGCTTTTCGGAAGAATCTCGACGGTGACGGTCTTGTCCTCGCCGATCACCGGCTGACCGTTGGACATGGCCGTGCTCCGCACCCGGACATCGTATTTGCCCGGCGCCACATCCGGCGGCGGAGTAATGGTCAGTCGCACGACGGCGTCGGCACCGACGGCAATCGACGGCACTGTCATCGGGTCGATTTGCTTTGTCCAGTTGAGCGGGAGGTCAAGTTGAAGGGCCACGTTGTCCAGCCGGTCGCTCCCCTCGTTGAACAGATTCAGCGGCACGGTGGCCCGCTCGTCGGCGTCAACGGCGTAATATAGCTGGGTCGCTTTTACCAAAAGCCGGCCCTTCCCGCGCGGCACCAGATCGAGTCGCACAAAGCCGACGTCCAGCTTCTGCAGATCTTCGGCCGTCCATTGGCGATCGGCGGCGCCGCGTATCAAATCGAGTTTGTCCGTGGGAACGACTACGACATAGAACGAGATAGTCCGATCGATCGCGACCGATCCGCTTGGACGGTCGGGGAGCGTTATTTCCAGCGACGCTTTCTTGCTACGGCTCGCCTCGCTGAATCGCACCTGGCTCAGTCGCGCCTGGCTGGAACCGTCGCGAAACAGCCGACTGATCTCCGGTGCCAGGCCGATCACTTCCAGACCGAAGGTGTTCGCCCGCCCGCTGAACAATTCGAGGTTGAGATCGAATGTCGCTGTTTTCCCCAGCTCGACTTCCTGCGAAAATTGCTCGGAATGAACCGCGACCTTGTTGACCGTCGCGTCTTTCTGCAAATAGATCTTGAGGGTCCGCTCGGTTCCCGATCCATAAATCACCGACACGGTCACGGCGTCCAGATCCTCAAGAATCACAAAGTCGATCGTCTGCGGCTCCCCGAACCTGAGTTCGTCGATCTTCGCCTCGTACGGCTGGCTGATAATCGCCCGGGCATCGTTTAACAGCGAGACGTACACGTTATTGACGATGTCCGGCTGAAGCGATCTGAAAATGGGATCATCCAGGTGCACCAGCTTTTGCGCCTCGGCCGACCCGCTCGACAGGTTGGACAGCGTGAGTCGGACCCGGCGCCGGCCTTTGCTGTCATAGTACTTCACCGCCGATGTGACCGAGACATACTGCTGTTCGAAAATGACCGCCAGCAGTGACTGCTGGTAGTTCACCTCGGCATCGGCGAAGATGTTGCGCGCCCGGTCCAGTTCCACCGAGCTGATCAACTTCCGGTCGAACAATTCCTTCTGCCGCTCGAACTCGGCGCGGGCAACCTCATAGGCCTCCTTTGCTCGTTTGAGCCCAAGCACCCGGTACTTGTCGTCCCGCTGATTGAACAAGGGTGACTGACCCCGGACCTCCACAATCACGCCCATCCCGGCCGACACGAGCAGGCACAAGCAAGCGAATCTGACGCGCCACTTCATGGTCAATTGCTCTTGATGACTTTCCGGACTTTACCGGGAGTCTTGGTGAACGAGACCGTCACGATCGTGCCGTCACGCCGTAGACCCAATTCCACTTTGGCGCCATCGGACAGCTCGCTGACAAAGGAAACCAGCTGATCGGTCGAATCGAACTCCTTGCCGTTCGCGGTCACGATGACATCCCCTTCTTTCGGTTCGCCGCCTGAAATGTTCTCCGCCGCTATGGGAAGAACGCCGATCACCGTGATTTTCTTGTCTTTGAGTCCGATCACCAGCCCGGCGGCGGGCAGGACGTTCACGCCTTCACCTGAAAACGATTTCATCCCGTCGCGAGTCTGCAACTGAATCTCGTTTTTGCCGCCCGGCCCCTCGTTGCGCATCATCATCATTTGACGTTTCGGCAACTTGCTTTCGTCCGCTCTGACGAATTTGACCATTCGCAACGTCCCCTCCCGTTTGATACCAAACGACACCTCCTCGCCTGCTTTGATTCCCTTATAGAGGTCCTCCAGCTGTTTGGCGTCGGACACCCTCTTGCCGTTGAGCATCAGGATAATGTCTCCCACCCTAAAATCGACCGAGGCGTACTCTCTAGGCCGTGCTTCGACCGGCGGCAGAAAATCGACTCTCAGCGTGTCCTTCCTCTGGAGCACCATCGCTCCCGTCTCCTGAACGAGGAAGAAACCATCCCCTTCCAGTTTGTGCATGACCGCCTGGCCGACCGCACCCTGACCCGCCAGGAGAGCCGCCACGGCGAGGAGCATTGCCGTTAAAACCCGTGTGATTCCCATTGTACCATTCTCCTGTTTCGTTCGGTTTACTGCATTCGCATACAGCATGGTACGCGACAGACGCCGGTACAGTGGGTTAAGACCTGTCACCAAACGTTAAGAGATGTTAACGGCGTGTCTTTGGGGCGTCCGGCACGTATATTAGGTATTGTGAAGCTCACGAGAAGAATGGTCGCGTTGATCGTGACCGCCGTTGTGGTGTCGCTGGCCGGGCTGGTAGTCGTACAACTGCTCCTGCTGGCCAATGCCCGCCAGCTCAAGGAACAGGCGTTCCGCGACAATGCAATAAACGCCATGCAAACGGTCGTCCGTCAACTTGAAACCCGCGAGGCCGCATCGCAGGTCGTGCGGTTTGCCGGACTTGGCACTCACGGCAAAGCCGTTCAGGTGATGGCGGTGGCCGTGAACGACTCCGCCCTCAGGCAGTTTCACCTCGATTCGTCCGGAGCATTGCGATTGTCCTCTTCTCAACGCCCGGTCTGGGTTGACAGCGGCGTATTGCATTATCAGGTTCCTTCTCGCGGCCGCGTCACCATCGTGGCGCGCGATTCAGCCACGGGGAAGTCCGTCACGCTTGTTGATACCGAACGTGCGCCCGGGGCCTACCGGCTGAAGCTCGACGACTCGCTGGTTGCCTCCCGCAGTCTGTTCTTACGGCTGGACCGGGGAGACACGGCGGCCTTCGGCATGCGAATCAACTGCTTCAATCCCCCCGGCCAGGGACAGCCGGCTAAGGACAGCAACCGAATGCTGATCGTCAGCCAGGTGCTCGATAAGCTGGTAATGGGCGAAACCGTTCCGATCGAACAGCGGCTCGATTCCACAGTGCTCGATTCGCTCCTTGCAACGTCCTTCGCTTCCGCCGGAATCGATCTGGAGTTCATGTACGCGGTGATCTCGCAAGACAACGACTCCGTGCATCTGGCATCGGCCGGTCTGGGCCGATCCGCCGCCAGGACCTCGGACCTCGCCACGCGACTCTTTCCCAGCGATCTTTTGTCTATCCCGGCCACTCTGGTAGTCGTCTTTCCCGATCGGACCGGATTCGTAGCCCGCCAGTTGTTCCCGCTGACCGCGGCCACCACGGCGTTCATGATTGTCATCTCACTTTGCTTTATCTATTCGATCGTCACCATTATGCGACAGCGTCGCTTTGCTCAATTGACCGTTGACTTCATCAACAATATGACGCACGAATTCAAGACGCCGCTTTCAACGGTGGGACTCGCCTGCGATGCCCTGGCCCGCCCTGATATCGCCGCCAACGGCGATCAGGTGCGACGGTACGAATCGATGATCCGCGACGAAAACGACCGCATGCGTTCCAATGTCGACAAAATCCTGCAGATGGCCGTTCTCGAGGAAGGCGACTACGAGCTGACCATCAGCGATATCGATCTTCACGCGGTCATCGAGTCGGCGGCCCGTGGCATCGCCCTGCAGGTTGAAAGCCGCGGCGGTCAGCTCGAATTGCGTCTGGCGGCTTCGCCGTCGCTGGTGGCGGCAGACCCGATGCACTTGTCGAATATCGTCGCAAATCTTCTCGATAACGCCGCCAAATATTCGACCGACTCCCCGCACATTTCACTGACAACGCGGGTCGACGGTAAGAGCGTGATTCTCGAAGTCTCCGACCGGGGACCCGGCATAGCCCAGCGCGACCTCCAGCACATCTTCGAAAAATACTACCGGGTCCGGACCGGTAACGTGCACAATGTGAAAGGGTTCGGTATCGGACTTTCCTACGTGAAACTGATGACCACAGCAATGGGCGGCACAATCACTTTGGCCTCCGAACCGGGCAGAGGCACGACCGCCACCCTCACCCTGCCGCTCGTCGGATAACCACCGTGGACACAACCACCCGCATCCTCTTGCTGGAAGACGATCCGAATCTCGGCACGATCATTCGGGATCATCTGGCGATGAATGGATTCGACGTGACACTAAAAACCAACGGTGAGGACGGTCTGGCCGCCTGCCGCGGGACGACCTTTGATCTCTGCCTGGTTGACATCATGATGCCGAAGCTCGACGGCTTTTCGTTCGCACGCACCGTCCGGGCCACCGACAGCGACACGCCGATCATCTTTCTCACCGCCAAGTCGCTTAAGGAGGATAAGATCGAGGGATTCAAAATCGGGTGCGACGATTATCTTACCAAGCCCTTCTCGGTCGAGGAACTCTTGCTCCGCATCAAGGCGGTGCTACGGCGCACCCGCGGACCGGGTGCACAAGGCGACGAACCGACCGTATTTCAGATCGGTAGGAGCAGTTTCGATTGTCGCCGGCAAATACTGCGCCAGGGGCGCACCCAGTACAAACTGACAGCCAAGGAGTCCGACCTGCTACGCCTGCTATGCCTGCATGTCAATGAGACGCTCGATCGCAACACCGCCCTGCGCGAAATCTGGAACAACGACAGTTATTTTTCCGGGCGGAGTCTGGACGTCTTTGTGTCCAAACTCCGCAAGTATTTCAAGGATGACAAGCGCGTCGAAATTCTCACCATCCATGGCAAGGGCTTCCGACTGATTATAGAATAGCGGGATGCCCCGACAGCGAAATCGACTCTGACTATTCCAAAGCTCCTCGTGATCTTCGCGAGACGGACCCGGCCGCACGCATTTCAGCGGGTATTGATCCTCGTTTTGATCTGAAGGGACCTGCCCTCAGGAGATCGGGGTGATCTCAATTAATCCCCTTAAATCGCGGCCAGAGTTCCTGCAGACTCTGACGCGGCGATTCACACACCATTACCGGAATGTTGCGCTCTTCCGGCACTGTCCAACGATTGTCGGCATGACCAACAATTTCAACCGATCGAAACAATCCCTGAACGTCGTCCGGCCTCAGTCCGATGGATACGACAACTTCGCCGGGCAATTGTCCCGGTCCGAAGAACCAATAGCTTCCCGAAACACACACTGCTCGAGGCAAACCATGTCGAGGACCGAAAAAGTCAATTGCCCCCGCCTCGCCATAATTCCGCGCCATGATAACCGCCTTGGCCTTTTTGTCCGCCGGAAGAGTGTGATACACACGAGCCACCAATGAAACCTGATCCTCCCATTCAACCATGTCCGCGTAGTCCTGCGGCAGACTCAGCACTTCACCGGTATTGGAGGTTCTGGCTTCGCTGGCGCCCAAAGCGACTGAGTAGCGGGCCATGGGCTCCGGCGGCACTATCGGTAGTCCCAGCGGCAAAGTAACAACACCGTACGCCAGTATCAATGTCATCAGCACAATTCCGGCAATCCGCTGTACCTTGTGGTCGAACATACCAATGGCCACCGCCCCTGCGGCCAGAAGGATCGGATACAGCGGGCCAACGTAGTACGGCTTACCTTGCAGAGCCAGCACCGCCACAAACGATGTCAGACAAGCCCATCCGATTGCCCGGAATTGCCGCGCCGCGCGCGCCCATATCAGCCACCAGATTCCCAATCCCGCGAGGATGACCGCCGGTCCCAAAACCAATAACTGAACGAAGAGAAAGGAGATCGGTGTCACGCGAGAAAGCTGGACTTCCTGAAGAACCTGCAGTTGGGCAAGCACAGGAAAGTCGAGCTGAATCTGTCCAATGATGCTCGGGCTACCGATTGTCAGGGCAATAGCCATTGCCACATAGGGCCTGGGAGTGAGCAAGGAGTTGCGGTGGTGAGTCAGAAGTATTCCAGCAAGCACACCGATTCCGAAAAACGCGATACTGAACTTGGTCAACAAACCGAAGCCTCCGGCCACTCCGAGCAGAATCCACCACTTTGCATGATCGGACTTAAGCAACCGCAAAAAGCAATACAGACCGCCAGTCCACCACAACTGATCGAACACGGTTGGCTGGAACAGCGCTCCGGCCCGCAGAAAGAGGGGATTGAGAAGAACTGCCAGCGAAGTGAGAACTTGCGCTCGTCCCTTTCCCCCCAGCTCGCGCGCCATAAGCGCAGACAAAATTACAAGTAGGGCACCGGCTACCGCAGGAAGCAGTCTGATAGCGGCAAGCGAGTCTCCGAACAGCCACCTTGTTGAATTTGCGAGCAGGGCGATCAATGGTGGAAAATCCATCCGCCAGAACGCAAGGTATTTCCCCATCGCCAGGTACAATAGTTCGTCGCGATGAATTGAATATGGCGTCACCAAAGCGGTCGCCACATGACCAACGAAGCTGAGGGCCGCCAGTCCGTACACAGCCTTTCGGGCCAATAGCGGTTCCGGCGTGTTACTCCGTCCCACCATGATGATCTCCCTGTTCAAGCGGTCTTGAGTCCGCAACTTGCCATTTGCTAGAATGCGATTCTTCAGCAAAAATTGCAACAAGTTACCGAACCAACGGTGTTGGCGGGGGCCTCACCCGAGAACCAACGAATCTTCAAGAGATCAGCGGATATACGCTGATAGGGAATCGGAATAGTCGTGGAGTAATAAGATCGATAAATATGGCCGGGTGGACAGCACAAAACACGGAACTTTCCTACTGGGGTTTGAACTCGCCTGAGTCGCTGGCTCCTCGAAACGGGTTGCGCACCAGGCGGTCTCCTACACCACCCCTATATCCACCAGAGTGTCACTCCCCTCTGACAGATGTAATCTTCCAGTTGTCCTTCCAACAGATTTAGATTCAGAGCGTTGTGGTGGCTCCACCCGCTAAGTGATTCGTAACCCGAGACGACAAGCCGGGCCGGTTAGACGGGTTGGTCGGGGCTTGATCGCACAGTTTGGAACTGTTAAGTTAGAAATCGGTATAATGGAATCAGGGAGCAGTAAGACGATTAATTTGCTGAAAAAGTGCCCCGCATGCTCACCGGGACGGCATGAACGGGACTTGGGCATAAACGTTATTGGCAAAGGGAGGTTCACGTGTTCGGGCGCGTCTGTCTTTTTCTAAAGCAACGAATGGCCGGTGCAGGCAGGTCAACCATTTTCACCATGGCCGCCATCGGGCTCATACTAATCGTCTCGGCTTCGATTTCGATCGGCCTTCCGGACAACGAAATCCGGGTGAGATCATTCGACCCGACCGGCCGGATCGATCTCAGATCCAACTTCACGGTGAAATTCACCAAACCGATGATATCGAAAGACAGCCTGGACCGACCGGTGCTTGATCCGCCCATCATATTTACGCCGGCTATCCGGGGAATTGCTCGCTGGGTCGAGACTGACGTGCTACGGTTCTTCCCTGACGGCGACCTTCTTCCAGCTACCAGTTACAAAGTTCAGGTCATTTCCGACAAGACCTGGATCAGCGGACTGAAAATCGTCAACAAGGACGTTTATACTTTTCGGACGCCGGATCTCCGGGTCGAGGTCCAGGGTACGACCGCCCCCGATGAAGACCGACCGGATATGGTGCGGCTGATCGCCACTATACAATTGAACTATGCGGTGAATGCCGCCGAGCTTCAGCGCAGTATAAGACTTGAGGGAGCCAAAGGGGTTCCTGTGACGAATCTTGGATTCTCCCTGCGTCCGGCCGATATGGCCGATGTCGACTTGTCCACGGACAGCGCCGCCACCATATATAAGGACTTCAGCGGCACCCGGTATGTTCTGATGACCGACTTTGTGCATCAGCTTCATGACCCCCAGTCGTACACCCTTACCATTGCTTCCGGGCTGGGGTGCTCGAACTGCGGTACGCCGCTGGCTTCGGCATATACAACCACTCTGACCATTGAAGCGCGGCGGCCGCTGGTCGTGAATTCGGCACAGACTACCATGACTCCCGATGGCGGAGCAATTCTCATATATCTGTCAGCGATGGTGTCGGCGGAGGCCGCCAAGCAGTATGTGACCGTTGATTCGGTAACGGATTTCACCGTCGACGCATCCTACACCACTCTGTGGATCCGCGGGCACTTTCGTCCCGGAACTACTGCGACGGTCAGCATCGCAAGAGGGCTTCCATCCATCACCGGCTCGACACTCGAACGCGACTTCTCCTCGAAAGTCAAATTCGGGGACCTGCCACCTTCAATCGCTTTCACCTCCAGGGGCATATTCCTTCCTCGAACGGGAAACGGCTTGATGGAATTCAAGACAACCAATATTGATCAGGTGGCGGTGGAAGTAGAACAGGTCTTCACCAACAATCTGGTGTATTTTCTCACGTCGGGATACAGCCGATACTATGACTATGGCGAAGGGGCCGGAAATCTCGGCCGTACCCTCCTTGTCCGGGATAAGATTCTCGACCAGACCAGGAACGTACCACTGCTCACTACTGTGGACCTCAAAAGGATCGTGGGCGATTCTGCCAAAGGGATCTTCAAGATAGCAGTGAGGGACAAGGATCAGCGCTGGATATCCGACAACCGGTACGCCATGATTACGGATATCGGCATTTCGGCGCGCCTCTCGGACGATTACCTCATGGTCTGGGCAAACTCGCTGACAGCCGCCGGCCCGATACGCGGCGCTACAGTTACACTTATCAGCAGGAACAACCAGCCACTGGTCAGCGGCTGGACTGACGCTCGCGGCATTGCGATCTTCGACAATATCACGAGCAAACTCTCCGGA
>JACRAV010000282.1 GCA_016213305.1 Candidatus Zixiibacteriota bacterium
GATTCTTGGCCTTGCCGATGTAGATGATTTTGTTCTGGGCGTCGGAAAACAGATAGACCCCCGGCGAGGTCGGCAGGTGTTTCAGTTTGAGCACAAGATGTTCGGGCAGTGTGGCCATATCCGTGTAACCGCCGCGATCCGACGCCGGTTCAGCGACGGGCCGGTACCAGCACGCGCCGCGCCCCGGCAAAGCTGTGCGCCCAGTAAGTGTCGTTCAGACGGCTCAGGATCACCCCGTACGATTCCGAGGCATGGATGAAATCGCCATGCCCGACGTAAATGCCGACATGCGTGATGCGATTCTTCTTGAGTGAAAAAAACACCAGATCGCCAAACTCAAGCCGGTTTCGGGCCACGGGGCTACCGTTGCTGAATTGTTCCTGCGCCGATCGCCCCAGCGATATGCCGGCATATTCGCCGAATATTTCCTGCGTCAGGTTGGAACAGTCGGTGCCCGATTTGTACTTGGAGGTTCCCACATAGGGCGTGCCCAGTTTTTGCCGAATGATGGTCCCCAGCCGGAGAAAATCGTTGCTCGGTAGAACATTGGGGTCGGTCCGGCCAGCCGGCTGGGCTTTGGACTTCGCCTGCTGGCCGTAGCGCGGCGCCGGGATGCACCCCGCCAGTCCCATAAGAAGAACCGATATGACCAATAGTGTTTTCATCAGGCAAGTTCCGGGTACTGCATTCCAAATCTTCGAGCGTAGTATATCCGGGTGACGAGAATCAGAACAACAACAAAGATCAGGTAGATCGGGTAAAACCACCCGGCCAGAGCGGTCAAAAGAATGATCGGCAGTTTGGCGGCCAGCCGGACCGCGGCATCGGCCTGCCGGCGACACGCGACCACAATCGCCGCCGCCGCGATGATCGCCAGCCCCAACAACATCGGGTACTCGGACTGAAACGCACACAGGGCCGCCACCAGCATGAGTAAGAGCGCCAGCAGGTGCGACACCCGAAACCCGGTAACAACGGCGATAGTCCGCTTGCCGGCGGCGGCGTCACCGTATTGATCCGACACGCACGTAAGAATGTAAATGCTTCCGACCGCACAGAAGAAATAGAACGGATTATCCCAACCAAGCAACCCGGCGGTGTCGGCCTGCATTTTCGGAAACACGGCGAACGGCACGATGAACCCGATTCCGTAAGCGTTTGCCATAAAACCGCCGATCGGGCGATCCTTGAGCCGGACGGGCGGTGCGGAATACAGGTACCCCAGCGCCAATAATTGAACGCAGATGAAAAATGCCAGAAAACTTATCGTCACACTCAACGCCAGTGCCAGTAGTGAGGTCGCCACAAAGCCGATCATCATCGTCCGTTCGCTGACCAGCCCCCGCTGAAGAAAGTGGCATTTATTGTTCATGCGGTCGGAGTCGCAATCGTACACCTGATTCAAGTAACAGGCCCCCGCTCCGAGGAGACTCAGGCACCCCAGCATGAGCAGATTCTGCCCGCCGAATGATTCACCCGACAACTCGTGGTGGTAATACAGCGCCACCAGAAAGATGGACCAGACCGGCAGGTGCAACAGCGGCCGCGCGGCGAAGATGAGGTCAAGCGCCTTCATTTTCCAATCAGAAGCATGGCGTAGTACATCACGGGCGCGGCGAACAACAGAGAGTCAAACCGGTCAAGCACTCCGCCGTGACCGGGGATGAGAGCTGATGAATCTTTCAAGTTGAGCGAACGTTTCCACATCGACTCCACCAGATCGCCAAGCTGACCAAACACCGAACACACCGCGGCTATCAGGACCAACTGCCACATCGGAATCATATGCAAACGCCAGAAACCGAGGATGACCGCCACGACAACAGCTCCTAAAATGCCACCGATAAATCCTTCGACCGTCTTGTTCGGTGAAACGCCGGGTGCAAGTTTGTGTTTGCCGAACGCCTTGCCGATAAACATCGCCGCGGTATCGCCCAGCCAGAGAAGTCCAAACAGAAGTAGGAGCCAATCCCCGCCTGATCCCTTATTCCCGGCCTCATATACTTGTCCCATGTTTCCCACCGAAAACACCATCGGATACAATAGCAAGAGATAAGCCGCGCCCCAGACTAGTCGGATATGCGAGCGGAACAGATCAGCCGGACTGGATTTCCCAACCGCAAACGCCATCGCACTTAACAAGAATACAACCCCCAATATCGGAATGGCCGTAAACAGCGAGATGACCGACGGGCTCAAAAGCGAAGTAACCCGATCACCGGGACCGTTGTACAGCATATTGAGGGTGACCGCCAGAAGACCGAGCCAGAATACCGGCCCGCCTGGTTTATACTCCTCGGCAATAAGAAACTCCGCCATTGCCACCAGCGCGAACAGCGTCACCATCCCCCACAGCCATAACCCGCCCTGATAACAAATCCACAAAATGATCGGTATCGCCACCGCGGCGACCAGCGTGCGAATGAGAAGATTCTTGTTCATGGGTTCCCCTGGGGCGTCACTTTGCCGAATCGCCGCTCGCGTTTCTGAAAGTCCGCTATTGCCTCATACAACTCGCGGCGGCCGAAATCCGGCCACAACGTGTCGATGATATAGAGTTCCGTATAACTTGTCTGCCACAACAGAAAATTGGAAATGCGCATCTCCCCCGACGTCCGTATCAAAAGATCAGGGTCGGGGATATTCGCGGTGTACAGAAAACTCGAAAACAGTTCTTCGTCTATCGTCAGCGGGTCGATCATCCCCGCCTTCACCGCGTTGGCGATCGCCTTGACCGCGTCGAGAATCTCCGTCCGCCCGCCATAGTTGAGCGCCAGATTAAGCACCAGCCCCTTGTTGTTCGAGGTCCGCCGGACCGCTTCCTTCAATACCGTACGACGGGCAAGCGGAAGCCCGCTGATCCGTCCGGTCGTGATCAGCTTGACATCGTTTTTCATCAAGTCGTCAAGTTCGTTGACCGTCGTGCGCGCCAACAGCGACATCAGGGCGGTGACTTCGTCGGCCGGACGTTTCCAGTTCTCGACCGAAAACGTGTACAGCGTCAGGTACTTGACCCCCAGTTCGCCGCACGCCTTGACCACTTCCTTGACCGCCTTGACGCCCGCCTCATGGCCGAACGTCCTCGGCTGATTGCGCTGGGCCGCCCACCGCCCATTTCCATCCATTATGATGGCGATATGCCCCGGTATCCGGTCCGCCTGGGCGGTCACCCTGGCTTTCAGCTGGTCGAGCAGTACTTCCATATAAGCGTCCTATGGTACACCGAAAAGGGTGGCCGGGCAACTACTGTCATTGCCCGCCGACGGAAGATGAGTCGGGGCTGATCGCGACGCCGGAGATGCTGATCACAATCTGATAATCTTCATTGACCAGAAACCCCCTCAGCGCGCCGGTCTCGATAATACTGTCCGGAACCACCCAGCCGCCAACATCTACGAAATGAAACGACCGCGAAAACCGTAAAAATCCGGGCTTCCCATGATAAGCCAGATGAAGGCGCCGCATCGTGTACTCATTGCGGTCAATCATGACAATCCCCACCGGGCGAGGATCGGAGACCGAATCGGTATCGAACCCGATCGCCAGCTCCCCCTCACCCCGGTCATTCGGGAACAAGGTACGGATGTAAGTCGAGTCGAAAATGTTCGGTACCGTGACATCAA
>JACRAV010000283.1 GCA_016213305.1 Candidatus Zixiibacteriota bacterium
CCTATTTTCACCCACACCGAGTCGTCGGCGCGCGATTTGGAGCGCAATGTGCCGAGTTCGCTCAGGCCGTATTTTTGGAGGGTGCGGACATTGGGCAAAAGTTCGTGGAACCGCTTGAGCACCGTCTCCGGCATGACCTCGGCGCCATAGGTGACTATCTGAAGACTCGACAGATCGTGTCGTCGGTACGCCTCCGACAAAAGCAAGAGGTTGATAAACGTAGGCGACACGGGTAGAACTTCCGCCCGTTGCCGCGCCACCAGGCGGCAGATCGCCTCGGGGGAGCGGTCGGGCGAGGCGATAAGACACCCGCCGTTGAAGAGAGTGTAAAACATCGTATCCACTCCGCCGATGTGGTCGAAGATGAGAAATGTGACTGTCCGTTTGGCGTGCCGGATGGTTTTGTACTTTTCCAGCAGGCGGGTCAGGTCATGCACCACCCCCTTGGCGACGCCGGTCGATCCGGACGAGAACAAGATCAGGCCGGGGTGCCCGTCATCGCGGAGTTTTCGAATGAGTGGATGTGGATCGCCCGACGCGGGCTCGGCGTGATGTTCGATCTCGTCGGTATCGGCCCGCACCACCAATCGTACCTGTACCGCCGCGAGGGCACGCAACTCGGCCGCGCGCTGTTCGATATTCATCGTGAGCGGAACGATAATGACGCCCCGCTCGATAAGCGCCAGCAGAAGCGCGATTGATACCGGCGAATAGTCGGCTTCGAGTGAAACCACCGTACCGGGAGCGATGCCAGCGGATTCCAGCCGGTTCGCACAGCGATCGATCTGCGTGATTAACCATCCGTACGAGCGAACCGTCTCGTGCCGGATAATGGCGTCGCGGTCGGCGATGTTCGCCCAGCGGTCTTTGAGAAGGGCAAGGTTCACGGTCAGACTCCGCCAAGATACAGATTCTGTCCGGTGACAAACCCGCTTTCCGGTCGGAGATAGAAATCAATCACGTTGGCGATGTCCTCGAAGGTGCCGAACCGGGGGATGGCCTGGCGGGACAACAGACGGTCCATTTTTTCTTTGGGCACGGTTCGGATCAGGTCGGTCTCGACCGGAGTCGGTCCGACGGCGTTGACGGTGATCCCGAGCGGCGCCAGTTCGCGGGCCAGGACTTCGGTGAGCGACACGATGGCCGCCTTCGAGGCGGCATACACCGCCTCCCCTTCCAGTTTGAGCGGGGTGGCCACCGTCGAAAAGTTGACGATCCGCCCGTGCTTGCGCTTTTGCATCAGGCGGGCCGCTTCGCGGCAAAACAGAAACGTCCCCACCACATTGGTGTTGAGAACCGCATGAACGGTCTCCATCGGCGTGAGCAGAACGTGATTCATCGAGGCAATCCCGGCATTGTTGATCAGATGATCAAGCCGTCCGAACCGTTTGCCGACGTCGGAAAACATCGCCAGCACCGCCTTCTCATCGGCGACGTCCGCCCGATAGTGCGCATACCCCTCGGCCTGCCAGTCCGGGTTCTCGCGACTGCATCCGACTACGGTATGTCCTTTGGCCAGATAATGCCCGACCAGAAACCGGCCTATGCCCTTGCGGGTGCCGGTGATCAGGGTGACCGGGGAATCGGTGGTCACGAGGCGTCCCGCAACAGTTCGTCGATATATTCGGCCAGGGTGGACACGGTGCGGAACGGACTTTGGCGGCGGGACATCGCCTTTTCGCTCACCAGGCGAACCCCCTTGCCGGTCCCGGACTCGATACGTTCTTCGACCGCTACGATCAGATTGACCAGCCCCAGCGAATCAAGAGCCGCGCCGTCGCCGAACAGGTTGGTGTCGGGGGTCTTGTGCAGAGTATGCCCCGGCTCCAGCCCGGCGGCGATTTCATCGATCGCGGGATAAATATACCGCTCGGCAATGGCCGTATAGTGATGTGTCATCCTGTTCCTTGTCTGCCGGTTGCCCGCCAGGCGCGGGCGCCAATTCTTCAGTCGGAAGAAAATCGGCCGGAGCCGCTTGTGCCACATTAAACTGACCGGACCGGGTAGCGCCCGCCGCGGCCACAAAATCCCTTGACGCGATTTGGGAAACGGGTATCTTATGTGTGGCAGGATGCCACGGTGCGAACCCTTCACCTTCCTATCCCTCATCGCCTTGTCTGCGTTTGCAGAGTACAGAAAAACATAAGAAACTCATATCACACAAAACCAAGGAGTGTGTCATGAAACGTCTGTTGTTGTTGTCAGCGGCAACGCTGATGCTGGCGGGCCTATGGAGTGAGCCTGCCCAATGTCTCGACCGGCCCTATTGGGATCCATCGATAATTATCGCCGATGGTCCCCTGCCCGACCATCCATGGGGCGGCGACAAAGGTTCGAGTGGTTTCACAACCCCTGAAAGCAGCTCCACCCGGCCGATGCTTACGGCCACGACCGGATTTGCGGCGGTGGATTTCATGCTGGCGATGTTCCGCAGTACGTTTATCAAGCGGATGTCGACCGGACGCCTGTACCGCAACGCTGAAACCATGTCACCGACCACCGGCGTAACTACCGCGACGAGTGGTACCACCGCCACGGCCACGGGGAATGAATCATTGAGTAATTAGTGAGGACACGAGCTATGCAGAATAATAAGTACATTCTGAACGGGCTTGAGTCGTCACTAACGGCGCTATTGGCCGGACTGATTGAACACAAGGACTTCTCGCGCGCGATTGACCTCTATGAAGGAAATCGCCTGGCCGGGGAGTCCGCCGAGTCAGTCGGGGCACGAGCGCATCATCTGGCGGCCCAGGCATATCACGGAGCGCAGGATACGGCGAACGCTCTGAAAACAATCCGACTGGCACAGGCCTCAGCCGAAAAGGAAGGCGACGGTCTGGAACTGGCGGAGGTATTCATGACGCTCGGCGCAATTCAGAGGGACCGCGGCGAAACCCGCGAATCACTCCGCGCCTACACCGATGCCGAATCGATCTTCCGCCGCAACGATTCGCTTGACGGTCGTTGCCGGGCGCTCAATATGATCGCCGGCGCGTATTTCAGAGAAACTGATTACCGCCACGCGCTTTCGACTCTGCTCGAAGCGCTCGAAATGGCCCGCGCCCTGGGCGACCGAGCGAAGATTGCCTTTATGATGGGCAATATCGGCCGTATCCACACCTTTTTGGGCGATCTGGCCGAAGCCGAACGGCATCTGAAAACCAATATCGAACTTTCCAGCGACCTGGGCGACCAACTCGAAGTTGGCCGGGCCTGGCTGTCGCTGGGATATGTCCAGATGCAGAAGGGGGACTATGACGAAGCCGCCTCTTCCTTTGAAGCCGCCTATCCGCTGATCGTGGCGGCCGCCAGCCGTCGCGATGAAGCCATCTACCTGACCTATCGGGGCGAGCTTGAATACCGGATCGGCCGGCTGGTCGAATCCAGATCGACCCTCGAACGGGCGCAGGCGGTGGCCGAACGGGTGGCTCCCGAATCGACGCTGGTCGCGCGGACACTTCGGCATCAGGCCGAGGCCGCAGTGAAAGCCGGAAATGTCCGGCTGGCTCACCGGCTGATCGCGCGTGCGCTACCGATCATGGAACGCCACCATGATCGGGTCGAGTGCGGCGCGCTGTGGAAACTCAGGGCTGTGGTTGCCTCGGCGGAAGACCAAGTGGAGGATGCCAAAGTGGCGATAAATCGTGCCCTTGATCTGCTGTCCGAGTCGGGCGTTCGATTCGAGTACGCCGAGGCGCTGGTAGCCGCCGGTCAGATGGCGCTCTTCGGAGAGCGTCAGAAGATGGTCTATCTGTTCCGGGCCGAGGAATACTATGCGGCCGCGGGGCTACTCCGACGGCATGAGGAAATCCACCAGCTGATTGCGGCGGTGGGACCGCCCGGTAATCAACCCTTCGGCAATGTAAAGAGGCCGACCGGGTCCCAGGCCGACTATCTTACCTGCAGTCCCTCGATTGAGAAGTTCAAGACTCAATTGGCGGCGATCGGTCGCTCCGACCTTCCGGTTCTGCTCACCGGTGAAACCGGCGTGGGCAAGGATCAGATGGCCCGGTACTACCACTCGCTGGTTCGTCCGAACGGACCGTTTGTGGCGATTAATTGCGCCTCAGTGCCTGAGACGCTCCTGGAGTCGGAGCTGTTCGGCCATGCCAGAGGGGCATTTACGGGCGCCGACGGCGCCAAGCTGGGGCTGTTTGCGGCGGCCAACGGCGGCGTCCTGTTCCTCGACGAAATCGGCGATATGCCGCTGGCCCTCCAAGCCAAACTGCTGGGAGTGATTGAACGCCGGCGGATGATCCCGCTCGGGTCGTTACAGGAAGTGGTTCTCGACGTCAAACTGGTGGCGGCCACCAATCAGGACCTCCAGGCACAGGTGGAATGCGGCGCATTCCGGCGTGATCTGTTCTACCGACTGAGCGGTATCAGCTTCCATCTGCCAACACTGCGTGAGCGCAAGGAGGACATACCGCTGTTGGCGACCTATTTCCTTCGCAGGCGTGGGTTGCTTGAAGACGGAGTCGAGATACCGTCCGACTTTGCCCGAAGTCTCATGGCCTATGACTGGCCGGGGAACATCCGCGAGTTGGACAACCGGATTCATCGGTTGGAGGTGATGGCCCAGTTCGTGCACAGCGGCGATCTGGTCGGGGCGTTTGCTTCAATGTTTGCCGATCAGAAAGAGGCCGCCACGGCCAACCTGTTTGAACAGGTCGAGGAGTTTGAACGCAAGCTCCTGGTAGAGGCGCTCCGGGCGGCTGGCGGCAACAAAAGCGCCGCGGCCCGACTTTTGGGCGTCCATGAAGCTACCGTGCGAACGAAGCTCAAACGGTACGGTCTTGAGGCGATGGGAGGTGCTCCGGCACTCGAGGCCTCTTGACCGGCGCGATTGTTCGGCCGGGAGCAGTGTGTGACACACGCACTGCTCCCGCTACCGATATCGTGCCCTGATACGAACTCTCTATTCCCTCCTTGGTTGCGGTAAGCGTTTGATAATCAGACGCTTACCGTTTTTTTTCGAGTCCGGCTCGTATGATTTTACGAACTGCCGACCATCTCATGGTCGGTCTGTGCGACAAAATCAATACGCAACTTATTGTCAGATAACAGATTGAATGTCGCATAGTCGTTCCGAACAGTGTGAAGGCACGCCGATTGCAATACTTGGGATCGTCGTTATTACTCCAGAGCGCTGTTGTCAGTGCTTGGAAGGTCCTCTTTTCTTTGGTACGGGGCCGCTCGCGCGAGAGGGGAGTGCGGGCGGCCTTTTTAATCATAACGCCTATTCTATCATAATTTTAAGCTTTACCGTGTGACGGCGGTTTGCGTATGTTTTTGTTCGATGTCAACACTTGCTCTCGGTTTAATTGAAACGCGCGGGTTGGTCGCGGCGATTGAAGCGGCCGATGCCACCGCAAAAGCGGCGACCATCACACTCGTCAGCGCTGAACTTCTGGGCGGCGGCATTGTCACGCTCCGCATC
>JACRAV010000286.1 GCA_016213305.1 Candidatus Zixiibacteriota bacterium
TCAGTGATTGCCCCCAAAGATAGAATGTCTGGTTGATCGGGATAATAAGAAATCCAAGAAGCCAGATGCGGCGCCGGTCGGCCGGAATGATTGCCGGTATATTCGAACGAGTACGGGCGATAACCAGCAGAACGACGGCGGCAATGATGAAGCGGTAGAAGCCAAAGGTGAACGGCGGGATTGTCCCCAGCCCATATTTCGAGATCGGGAACGAAAGCGCTCCCAGGATCTGCTGGAGGAGCATGACCGGCAAGAGGACACCAAGACCAAGGGAGCGTGATGATGTCATCAGTGATCCAACCGGTTCACAGTCCAGCGTGCGCCAGACAAGACGAGGATGCGACGCTTCATGTTATCGCGGCAACCTTCGCTATTGCAACACATTACAGCAACGCCCTATTGATACCGCCATCGACGGGGATTGAGGTCCCTGTGATGAAGGCGGCGCGGTTGCTGGCCAGGAATGTGACCAGCGAAGCCAGTTCTTCGGGCCTGCCCAGCCGTCGGACCGGCACCGCCTGAGCGAACGATTGCAACTGCGCTTCGACTGTCGCACCGGAGGCGGTGGCGCGTTTTTCGGCCAGTTCGGTCAGCCGCTCGGTGGCCGTATAACCGGGACAGACGCAGTTGGCGGTGATACCATGTTTGGCGTAGGTGTTCGAAATCGTTTTGCAGAAGCCGTGGACGCCGGCGCGAAAGCTGTTGGAGAGGATCAGGTCATCGACCGGTTGAAGCGCGGCGATTGAGGTAATGTACACCAGCCGACCCCATCCCCGCTTGACCATGCCGTCGATCAGGCCGCGGGTCATTTCCACCGCTGAACTGAGAATCAGGCGGTAGCTGGCTTCCCAGTTCTGAATTGGCTGTCTGTCGAAGGTCCCGGCAGGCGGGCCGCCATTGTTGAAGACAAAGATATCGATCCCCGGGGTTCCGTCGGCGTTGGCGACGCTCGCGAGAATCCGTGCGATATCATCAGCAACCGCAAGATCGCCCACGATGAGTGTCGGTTTACGCCCTGAACTCTTCTCGATTCGCGCGGCGGCCAGTTCGAGCCGTTCCCGATTGCGGGAATTGATGATCACCTCCGCCCCCTCGCCTGCCAGCGCCTGTGCGGTGGCGAAACCAAGGCCGGTGGAGGCGCCGGTCACCAGCGCCCGTTTTCCGGAAAGACCAAGGTCCATTACTTCTTCACTTTGGCCAGTTCAAAGGGAAGGAAGGTTGCGGTTTTGCACCCGCGCTCGAAGTCGATCACGCGGAACCGCTCATTCGGCGAGTGGATATTGTCGGTGGACAGACCGAACCCGATAAGGAGCGTATCGAGACCGAGTGTCTCTTTGAACTCAACAACCACCGGGATCGAGCCGCCTTCCTTGATGAACACCGGCTTCTTACCGAACCCGGCCGCGACCGCCCGACTGGCGGCTTCGAGCCAGGGACCTTCGATCGGCACCTGCACCGCTCTGGCGCCGCCGTGCTTATCGACTTTTACCTTCACCGATTTGGGGGCAATCTTCTTGAGATATCGTTCGAGTTTGTTGCAGATATCCATTGGTTTCTGTCCGGGGACCAGACGCATCGTGATTTTGCACGAGGCCTTTCCGGCGATGATGGTTTTGGCCCCTTCGCCCTGATATCCACCGGTGATGCCGTTGACGTCAAGAGTGGGCCGCGACCAGGCGCGTTCAAGGGTGCTGAATCCCTTCTCCCCTTGCAGTCCGGAAACGCCGATGCTCTTTTTGTAGGCGGATTCATTGAACGGCAATTTTTTGAATTGGGTCCGTTCCCACTTGGACGGGGGTTTGACGCCGGCATAAAATCCGGGGACGGCCACTTTGCCGTTCTTGTCGTGAAGCTGAGCCACCATCCAGCAGAGGGTGTTGATCGGATTGGCGATGGTTCCGCCGAAAGAACCGGAATGAACGTCTCGATCGGGGCCATCGATGAACACTTCGGTCGAGGCGATTCCGCGCAAGCCGAAGGTGACGGCCGGGGTTTTCTCGTTGAACTGGCCGGTATCCGAGACGACCACGATATCGGCTTTGAGCATGTCCTTGTTCGCTTTGAGGAATTTCGGCAGGTTCGCCGAGTGCGATTCCTCTTCTCCTTCGATCAAGAGTTTGACATTGATCGGTAGTGAGCCGGTGGCTTTCAGGACAGCTTCGAGTCCTTTGATATGGGTAAAGGTCTGCCCCTTGTCATCGCAGGCGCCGCGGGCGTAAATGTACCCGTCGCGAATCTGCGCCTCAAACGGCGGGGTAGTCCAGAGTTCGAACGGTTCGGGGGGTTGGACATCGTAATGGCCGTAATACAGAATGGTCGGGGCCTTTTTGTCGGTTAGGTATTCGGCGTACACAACCGGGTGTCCGCCGGTCGGCATTAATTGGGCCTTGAAACCGATGGAGGCCAGATGGGCGGTCAGCCACTGACCGCAGGCGGCGACATCGGCCTTCCTCTCCGGCTGGCCGGAGACGGATGGAAAACTGATAAACTTGAACAGTTCGTCGAAGCGCTGTTTTTCGGTCTGAGCAAGATATTCAAGCGGGGTCATCACCTTCTCCTTGTGAACTGGTTATTCATTTATCCGGAGAATATACAGTGCGGGGACGCCGGATGTAAAGGCGGAGATGGGGGTTGGAAAGCGGGAGAACGAGGTCAGGATTTTCGTTCGCGGAACCAGCGGGCGGGGTCGTCGATGAACAACAGACAGGAGTTCAGCACTTCGAAATGAAGGGATTCCTCTTCGACCAGCCACTTATAGAAAGCGCGGACCTCGGGGTCGGAACTGTTGTCGATCTGTTGCTGGTAGAAGTCGGCGGCACCGTTTTCGAATTTGACGGCCATGGCATAGGCCTCGACATCGGAGGCCAGCGGCTTCATCTCGTTTCGCAGGGAGGCCAGTTTTTCATTGAAGGCGCGGATTCGATTTTCGACGGATTCCGCTGAGACAATCGGCGGGGCGGTCAAACCGGATTCGACGGAGCGATGGAACTCCCGGATTCGTTCGATATGTTTGGCTTCCTCGCCGGCCAAAAACTCAAGCGTTTGACGGGCATGGAGATTGGTGACCTGCGCGGCGGCTTCGAGGAAGAATCTTCGTCCTTCTTCTTCGAGGCGAAGCGCCACTCGGAGCGGTTCGAGAATACCGGCTTTGGACTGATCGGACAATGGTTCCTCTACATTTCGGCTACAGATCGCGGCGTTTCACACTCTGAAGGGCCGAATATATCAGGACCAGGGCGAAAAGTAAAGATGAACCGATGGGCCACCCGAGCGCCGGTGATCCGCCTTCGGCAAGGCAATGGGCGGCGTCGCTCAGATCATTAGTCCCGGGGGTCACCCAGGCGACGGCATTGAGGATCCAATCAATCGCGGAACTGTCAAACAGGCGGGAGAGCATATGGCGGTTGGCGATGACGACCTGAATGGCAATCAGGCCGAGACAGATCGGAATCACTTTGACGGCGGATCGAAAGAAGACGCCGAGGGCCGATACAATGGCGAGCCAGATCGCGGCGGCGAACATCTGGATCAGGATGATCTGGGCGATGCGGAGGTCGAAGACGCCGTATCGAATCATTCCAGCCAGCGTGGCGGGAAGGGCGGCGGCAACCATCAGAGCTGAGTACAGGGCGGCGGTGGCGATCACTTTATTGACGATCACTGCTTGCCGGTCCAACGGGCGACCGAAGTACAACCAGCTGATCCCCGGTCGCAAGAAATTTGGGATGACTCCCGCGGCCAGTAGAACAGTCAGGGCCAGAAGCAGGTCCAGATAGGTGGCGAGGAAGTGAAGGCCGATTCGACGGACGTCCGGGACGGCATCCAATCGCTGTGATTCTGCCCCCCCGAAGTCGATGTGAATCGTGCTAAGATTATTGGTCAGGATACCGAGCAATCCGACCAATGCGGCGACGCCGGCCACCAGAAAAGCTTAGCGGTCCACCAGCACGACCAGGGTATCGCGGGTAAATCCTCTCATGCGGTCACCTCTTCCTCACGCTGTGCCAGTTCCTGCCAGGTGGCATCATGTGAGGCGCGACGCCGCCGGACGGCATGAATGGAAATGCCCTTATAGCGGAGGTAGTCGATGATCGTGTTGACGGCGTTCTCGTTGGTCGGTTCCACCATCAGGCGTTTTCGCGATATGGATATCACGCGTCCGATCTTCGGTTCCAGTTCGATGAGTTTATCGCCGATATCGGCGTCGATCTCCAGAAGTTTGGTGTCGAGCACCAGTTCGCCCAGCGGGGTTTCCCTCAGGATTCGGCCGTGGTTTATCATCAAAATTCGAGTGGCGAAGGGGGCGATCGAACCGAGCGATCGGGACAGCACGATGAGCGTTGCGCCGTCGGCATGAGCGGCTTTCAAGCGCCGCGCGATCAGATCGCGCGTGGCGGACTCCACCTTTCCGAACGGCTCATCGACCAGCAGGCATTCGGGGCGGGCAATGAGAGTTACCGCCAGAGCCAACCGCTTGGTCATGTCGGGGGTGAATTTGGAGACCTTCATATCGGTCCACTTGGCGAGATCGAGGCAATCAAGCAACTCACTCATTCGGGCCGAGGTTTCATCGCCTGGCACGCCGGCCATCCGGGCGGTAAGTCGCAGGGCCTGCACGGGTGTCAGGTGGCCCGGAAAGATGGTGCGATCGGGGAGGTATCCCAATGCCCGGCGAGACCTGGGGTCAGATGGCGCAAACCCATCGATTTTGATGCTTCCGGCGGTCGGGTGGCTCAGCCCAGCCAGAAGGCGGGCCAGGGTGGTCTTTCCTGAGGCGGAGGGGCCAAGCAGGCCCACCGCCTCGCCGGACTGGACACCAAGGGATATCTTGTCCAGCGCCATGCGGTTCTGGGCCTTGATTGGAATGACCTTGGTCAGGTCGTTAATTTCGATGAATGACATAGTCCGCTTCCGACAAACATGTTGGTGGACACAACTTTGGCCTTGACCTTGTGCCAATGACGCGTAAATTGGTCCAGTACTGGAACTTTCGGTTCCCCAGTCGATTATAAGGAACTGGAACCTGGAGTCCTCGTATAGTATCGGCCAAAGGCCGCAAGACTTTGACATGAAATGAGATTGATTGTGATAACCAACTCGACGAAGGAGAGCATAGCCACTCTATGATGCTTAAAGCACTGTTCATAGTGGTCCTCGCTGTTGCGCTAGTGACGGTGAGCGCCATCCAGGCGGCTCCCCGGCTGGTGATGCCGGAGACGACGTTCAATTTCGGGTATGTGCCGCAGAACTCAAAAATCAGTCACGTGTTCTGGCTCTACTCGAAGGGTGACGACTCGGTGCAGATTTTGAAAGTAGTCCCTGGCTGAGGGTGTACCCAGGCGCCGCTTGAAAAAACGGCCCTTGCTGTCGGTGACAGCACCCGGTTGGAGATTATTTTCGACACCAAGCACTATACGGATAAGATGAGCAAGCGTCCGACGATTCAGACCAACGAAGGACCGCCGGACAAGTACGTGCAGATTGATTGCGAGGTGGTGCGCCGGCCCGATTCGACGTACCCGATCATCATCAAGCCGTACAAGCTCGATATTTCACAGTTCGGAGAGAAGGTGCGGGACCAGATGAAGTTCACGATCATGAACGTTTCCGACAAACCTCTTGCGCTTTCGACCGTGGGCTTGCCGACCGATTACATCACGGTCACCCTTCCGGCCAGCGTGCCGGCAGGCAAGTCGGTGGAGGGATTGATAAAACTCAAGCCCGATGCTCTTAAGAAGGAGTTTGAGAAGTCGCTGACCATTCAGTTGGACGATGAAAAGGCGAGCCGGTTCACCATCCCGGTCAAACGGTCGCTTCGCCTCCCCGGCGATACGACTCGGGCCGCCAACGAGCCGGTGAAGACGGTCGATACAAAGTAGCCAGAATCCGAACAGTTTTCTGATAAGGCCGCCTTCGGGCGGCTTTTTTTTGTCTCGTGCGGCACTGTCTCAGCCACTCAAGAATTTGGCGCAATCGCCGATGTAATAATAGGTTGAATGTACACAACTATCCTCGCTGTCGGGGTTGGGGGCTGAGTCGGAAACAGGCCGAGAAAAAGAAAGTGGTCAACATTCCTGGTATTGGGATGGGGTCGCCGACCCCACCGGGCAGAAAGACCAACGAGACCCTATGACATTCCACCGAGTTCAAATTCGATTTTCCATATATATCGGGGCGATCATCTGCCTGCTTCTGGCTGGAATTTTCAAATTGCAATCAGTCGAACATGATCGCGTAACTCGATTGATGGGCCAGCGCAAGCTGGACAAAGAGGCGCTCATCGACGAATTGATCACCTTGCGGGGCGAACCGCTCCGCGCGCTGGCGCTCGACTATTCCTGGTGGGGCGAGATGATCGAATTCGTGGAGCGTCCCACTCATGACTGGGCGAGCGAAAACATCGACGCCGGATTGGGCACGTATCGCGCCGATGCCGGGTGGGTGTTTGATTCCCTTGGGCACACGGTCTATGTAGGCACCAATGACAATCAGACGGCTTTGAGAGCCGACACCACAGTTGCAAGAAAGATAGCTGAGT
Source organism: Candidatus Zixiibacteriota bacterium (assembly GCA_016213305.1). Taxonomy (GTDB): domain Bacteria; phylum Zixibacteria; class MSB-5A5; order GN15; family FEB-12; genus JACRAV01. Next base: position 6,539 of record JACRAV010000286.1, read on the forward strand.
CGGCAAGACACACCTGGTTCGGCCACTATTTCGTCTGGTCGAGCGCCGGGCTGGTGGAGATTCGAACCGCGCCGATCCAGCCGAGTTCCGATTCGGCCCGAATATCGCGTCCCCGCGGCTACTTTGCCGCGGGTCGAGTCTGGACCCCGGAATATGTTGACGGCATAGCGCATGTCGCGGGCGTGAAGCTGGCATTGCTTCCGGCGCCGCTCTCGCCGAACGCGACATCAGACACCTCGGCTATCTTATCCGGCGGAACGGCTTCATATTCCAAGACATTGGAAGGCGCCGATCACGCGGCGGTGAGTACGCTCCTGTGCGATCTGCGGTCCGAGTTTCAGGACAATCTGGCCATTACGCTGGAAGCCGAGGACAAGTACATCTGGATCTTTGGAATTGGATTTGCGGCGCTACTCGGGTTGACTTTGTTTCTTGTTATGAACCTTCCCATCGGGGAAATGATGCGAAACACCTCCGATGCGATCCCTGAAGATGTCGAGTCGCCGGTTTCGGGTCAGTCAAGACTCCGGCGCTTTCGCAAGCTGTTGCGCGCATTTTACACCCGACAAGCCGAGCTTCTTGCCGAGATAGCCGACCGTCGCCGTGCGGAGTCTGAACTCAAGCAAATTGAACAGCGCTACCGCATCGTGGCCGAACAGACCGACCAGGTGCTGTATGACTGGAATGTCAAGACCGGCACAATTCACTGGGCCGGGGCTATCGAGGAACTGACCGGCAACACCTTATTCGAGTTTGCCGACGTGGATATCAATCGTTGGGAAGAGCTGATCCACCCGAATGATCGGGCCGACGCCCTGGAAGTTCTCGACGCGGCCGCCAAAGGGGACGGCAAGTATGCGTGCGAGTATCGATTCCAGAGACGTGACGGCACGTACGTGTATGTGGAGGACGTGGGTCGTTTTCTCAAGGACGATCACGGTCTCGCCTACCGGATGTTGGGGGCGGTAAAAGACATTTCCGAACGCCGACGGGCAGATGAGACGCGTCGTCTCGACGAGTCCCGTCTGGAGACCCTGCTGAAATTGAATCAGATGATCGACTTGCCGGAGATCACGATCGTGCGCTTCGCGATGGAGCAGGCGGTCCAGTTGACCAGAAGCAAGATTGGTTATATCGCGCAGGTGTCGCCTGACGAACAGACGTTTACCATACTGGCCTGGTCGAACAGCGCGATGAAGGAATGCGCCATGATGGATAAGTCGCCGCAGTTCCGGGTGGAAGGTGAGTGCCTGCTCAGCAGGTCGGTTGTCGATCGGCGGGCGACCATCGTGGACGACTATGCCTCGACCACCCTGCCGAAAAAAGGAATCCCAATCGGGCATGTCCAGCTCACACGATATGCGGCGGTACCGATTTTCGATGGTCAGCGGATAGTGATGGTGGCCGCGGTGGGAAACAAAGACAACTCATACGACGAATCCGACACCCGCCAGCTGAATCTTCTCGTTTCGGGATTGTGGAGCATTTTGAGACGGAAGCAGGCCGAGCAGAAACTTCTGTCCTCCGAGAATCGCTACCGAGCGATATTCGAAACTGCCGGGGACGCCATCTTTCTGATGACGGGTGACACGTTTGTTGATTGCAACACGCGGACGCTCGAAATGTTCGGGTGTACCCGATCGGAAATCGTCGGTCAGCCGCCGTACCGGTTTTCGCCGGAATACCAACCCGACGGCCGCTCATCGGCGGATAAAGCGATCGATAAGATCAACGCGGCGCTGGCGGGACAGCCGCAGTTTTTCGAGTGGGTTCATTCCAAGCACGACGGCACGCTGTTCGAGGCCGAGGTGTCGTTGAATCGATTCGAGGTTTCCGAGCAGATCATGATCCTGGCGGTTGTCCGCGACATTTCGGATCGGAAGCAGGCCGAACGGGAACTTCACAAGGCCAGAATGCTCTTGGATGCGGCGGTGGCCCAGTCGCCCTCGGCGGTACTGATCGCCACCGCA
>JACRAV010000287.1 GCA_016213305.1 Candidatus Zixiibacteriota bacterium
CGGAACCTTCGTGCAGTATAAAGACAACAATATTTCAAGGATCGCAATTCCGGTTCAGGTGGGCGTTGGCGGGGCGTTCAAACCGAATGCCAAAACCACGCTGGCCCTTGATGTCGAGGTCAAGCCCTTCTCCGGAAAGAAGATCATTATTCGCGACACGCTACGATTGATTCCGGGCGCCAAGGACGAAGAGGTGACCCATGATTATGATCCGGAATGGCGGAATGTCATTGCCTTCAGGGCCGGCGGCGAATATCTGTTGACCACCAGCAGTTCGCTCTTTCCGACAGTACCGCTTCGGGCCGGGTTCGGCGTCGTCCCGCTCCCCGATCCCAATCGTGAAGAGGCCATCATTGATCTGAACGGCGATGTCCATGGCATTCCGACCAGCACGGCGAGCGGTTTGAATCTGTCGGTGGGCACTGGTGTGTATTGGACTCAGGTCCGGCTCGATCTGGCTTACACGTTCCGGTCATACAGCCGGACGGTGGGCTTCGTCAGGTCGGAAAGCCGGGATCACCTGTTCCAGTTGACCTTTACCGGATATTTCTAAGCCGGTTTTTGATCTGAAGATTGAGTGGCCGGGCGAAGACCCGGCCCTTTGCTACAAAAGAAGTTCGCTCGTTTACCGATACTAAAGAAAAACCACCGAGGTCAGGAGTGTGCGATGCACGGCAGGGTTAAGCTTTCCAAAAGAGAGATCAAAGAAGATAAATTCACGTCATTCGTACTGACCGCCAAGGATCAGCTCATGGAAAGCTGGCAATATGCCGTGATCGGCATAGTGGTTGTGGCTCTCGGTGTGGCCGGGATCATATTCTGGGTGAACAGTCGTCAAAACGCGCAGATCGAGGCCGGCGCCAAACTGACCGCCGCCCTGGCCGATTATCAGCGCAACAATTTCCAGGTGGCATTGTTGTCGCTCGGCCAGATTGCCGACAACTATTCGGGCGATGCCGCCGAGCAGGCCGCGTTTCTTTTGGGCAAAATCAATCTCGAATCGAAAAACTACGCCGAGGCCACCAAGCGCTTTGAAGCATACCTGTCGAACTACTCGGGGAACAAACTTCTCCGGTCGGCTTCCATTGCGGGAATTGCCGCCTGTCTCGAAGGCGACGGGAAGCCGGCTGAGGCGGCCGCCAAATACCTGGAGGCCTCCAAGGAGTATCCCGGCGGACCTCAGGACGAGGACTTCCAGATCGCCGCATTGCGAAACTATCTCGACGCGAATGACATGGCGTCGGCCGCGAGCCGTCTGGACATATTGAAGACCACCTTCAAGGGATCGGGCAAAGTTTACCGGGCCGAGATCATGTATTCCGAGAAGAATCCGGTTCGCTGACGGCTCGAAGATCGGGAGCGTTGTGAGCCAGACCACGCCTATCCGGGTCGCCATCCTCTGGCATATGCATCAGCCCGACTATCGGGAACCAAATTCCAATCGTCTCTCTATGCCCTGGGCGCGCCTTCATGCCCTGAAGGATTATCTGGACATGCCGCTTAGGGCCGGCACGTTTGAATCTCTGCGGCTGACCTTCAATCTTGTGCCCTCACTGCTGGATCAACTGGAGGCCTACACCAAAGGCGCGGTGGATCGACATCTGGAATTGTCGCGCATGGCGGCGGATTCCCTCACGCCGACCCAGAAGGCGGAAATCCTCGATACCTTTTTTGCGGGCAATCCGACTCACATGATAAATCCGTACCCGCGCTATAAGCAGTTGTACGGCAAAGCGAAGCAGGGGTCGGGGACCATCGTCAACCAGACCTCGCTCTTTTCATCGTCGGAAATGCGCGACCTGCAGGTCTGGTCCAATCTCTCGTGGGTCGATCCGTTCTTTCGCGATGAAGCCCCGGTGCGGATGTTGTTTGCCAAGGAACGCCACTTTACCGAGGAGGACAAACATGCCCTGCTCGACTGGGAAATCAAACTGATCGCCCGCATTGTGCCGGTGTATCGCCGTCTTCAGGAGGACGGACAGATCGAGGTATCCTTCACACCGTACTACCATCCCATCCTCCCTTTACTCTGCGATACCAACATCGCTCGTGAGGCGTTGCCGTCCATC
>JACRAV010000292.1 GCA_016213305.1 Candidatus Zixiibacteriota bacterium
CGAACCATCGTGAACGATCCGCATTCGCGACACATGTCCCCTTCGTAACCGCTTATTCGGGCAAGCTGGATTTGGCGGGAGAAGCGGTGAGCTCGCGCGGTTTCGGGGTCGGCGGTGGCGGTGGCGGCGACATACTTAAGCATCGGCGCTTCCCCTGCAGAACGCGGTGCTGAAGCCGCATGGTCCATCGGTGCGTCATGTCCGTTTCCTCCATTCGGGTTTCCATTCCCATTATGTCCATCGTGTCCATTGCCGGTGCCAAAGGTCAGATGCGCGGTGTGGATGTCGTCATCCTGACGGCTTCCCCGCGTCGCCGGACCGCCATACGAAACGGGCGCGGCTTCCTCCGCCTCGAACTCGGCGGTCTCCTCCGAGGGCGTGCCGATCGTGTCGGAGCGAAGGTCTTCCTGCGAGATGTGGGCCAGATCGTTGCGGCCGAGATAGGTAATGGCCAGCTCGCGGAAGATATAATCGATGATCGAGGTTGACATCTTGATCGACTTGTTCCCCTCGACCATGCCGTTCGGCTCGAAGCGGGCGAAGAGGAAGGCCTCGACAAACTCCTCAAGCGGAACGCCGTGCTGGAGACCAAGCGACACGGCGATGGCAAAGCAGTTCATGAGCGACCGGAACGCCGCCCCTTCGCGGTGCATGTCCAGGAAAATCTCACCCAACGTGCCGTCGGAGTACTCGCCGGTGCGCAGGTAGATCTTGTGACTGCCGACGACCGCTTTCTGGGTGTATCCGCCGCGCCGATTCGGCAGTTTGCGCCGTTTGGCGATATAGCGGAAGACCAGTTTTTCGGCCATCTGCTTGGCGGCTGTTTCCACCGACATCGGACCATGGTGTTCCTCTTCACAGTCATCAAACAGTGAAGACGACAACGGCTGGCTCAGCTTGGAACCGTCGCGATACAGGGCGACCGCCTTGTTCATGGTCTCCCACGACAGCCGGTAGGCCTTTTTGACGTCGTCGATCGTGGCCTCGGCCGGCATGTTGATCGTCTTGGAGATCGCGCCGGACACGAACGGCTGGGCGGCGGCCATCATGCGGATATGCGCTTCATACGAGATGAACCGCTGGCCGGTCTTGCCACACTTATTGGCGCAGTCAAAAATAGGCAGGTCCTTGTCTTTCAGATGGGGAGCGCCCTCCACCGTCATCGTGCCGCAACAATACTGATTGGCCAGTTCGATTTGTTCCCGGGTGAAGCCGAGCGCCCGGAGAAGATTGGCGTCCCAGCTTTCGATAACTTCGTCCGCGAAACCAAGGGTATCGTGAACGAATTCCTTGCCGAGCGTGAAGTGATTGAAGGCGAAGGTGATGTCGAAGACGTTGGGCAGGGCGGTTTCGATTTTGGCCAGTTCGGCGTCGCCAAACCCTTTGGCCCGAAGCGACTCATGGTTGATATACGGCGCACCCTTGAGCGTGCGATGCCCGGTGGCATGCGTGATAATATCGCGCACCTCCTGCCCCGTGTACCCCAGCCGCGCCAGCGCGGGCGGCACCGAATTGTTGATAATCTTGAAATACCCGCCGCCGGCCAGTTTCTTGAACTTCACCAGCGCAAAATCCGGCTCGATCCCGGTGGTGTCGCAGTCCATCAACAGACCGATGGTACCGGTCGGGGCGATCACGGATACCTGCGCATTGCGGAATCCGAACACCTCGCCCAGTTCGAGCGCCTTGTCCCAGACCTGGCGGGCGCGCTGAACCAGTTCGTCGGGCAGATACGCCGCGTTGATACCGGTCGGCTTGACAGTCAATCCTTCGTATTCGGACTTCTCGGCGTTCCATGCCGCGCGACGGTGATTGCGGATGACCCGAAGCATATGGTCGCGGTTGCGGTAGAATCCGGGAAACGCGCCATGTTGCTTGGCCATTTCGGCCGAGGTCACATACGCCTGACCGGTCAGCAGTGCGGTCAGCGCGCCGCACCAGGCATACCCGCGAGGCGAATCGTACGGAATGCCCATGCGCATCAGGACCGTGCCAAGGTTGGCATACCCCAGCCCCAGCGTGCGGAATTCGTAGCTCTTCTGGGCAATGGCTTTCGAGGGAAACGCTGCCATTAGCACCGAGACTTCCAGCACCACCGTCCAGACGCGGGCGGCATGCAGGTACCCGTCGATGTCGAACCCGCGCTCGTCGTCCACAAAGGTGGCAAGATTGATGGACGCCAGATTGCAGGCGGTGTCGTCGAGGAACATGTATTCCGAACACGGGTTGGAGGCGTTGATCCGGCCGTCTTCGGGGCAGGTATGCCACTCGTTGATGGTCGTGTCGTACTGCACTCCCGGATCGGCGCAGGCCCAGGCCGCGTTGCAAATCTTGTCCCACATCTCACGGGCCGGGATCGTTCGGATCGGGCGGCCTTCGGTCCGGTCGCGCAGAACCCAGTCTTCCCGCGCCTGCAGACGCTCGAAAAATTCATTCGGGATACGCACCGAATTGTTGGAGTTCTGGCCGGAGACGGTCAGGTACGCCTCGCTGTCCCAGTTGGTGTCCAGATCGATGAAATCAATCTCGGTGATCCCCTGCTGGGCCAGTTCGAGGACTTTTTTGATGTACTGCTGGGGAACGGCGAAATGTCGCGCGGTCCGGAGCGCCTGTTTGAGTTTGTCGTTCTTGTTGGGGTCGGTCTGAAGAATGGTCTCGCCGTCGTCGCCGGTCGTCCGGGCGGCGGTGAAAATATCCTTCAGTTGCGATTTGATGATCTTCGAGCCGGCCACCAGCGCGGCCACTTTCTGTTCTTCGGCCACCTTCCAGTCGATGAAACTCAGCACGTCGGGGTGGTCCAGATCGAGGCAGACCATCTTGGCGGCGCGACGGGTGGTTCCGCCGGATTTGATCGCTCCGGCCGCCCGATCTCCGATCTTGAGAAACGACATCAACCCCGAGGACTGTCCGCCGCCGGAGAGAGATTCCCCTTCGCCGCGAATCGACGAGAAATTGGTGCCGGTGCCGGAGCCGTACTTGAACAGCCGCGCCTCGCGAAGCCACAGATCCATAATGCCGCCGTCGTTCACCAGATCGTCTTTGACCGACTGGATAAAGCAGGCGTGCGGTTGCGGGTGCTCGTAGGCGTTTTTGGCCTCGGTCAGGACATGCGTGGTCGGGTCCACATAATAGTGGCCCTGCGGCACGCCGGTGATGCCGTAAGCGAAATGTAGTCCGGTATTGAACCATTGCGGCGAATTGGGGGCCGCCACCTGCGCCGCGAGCATGTAGCACAACTCGTCGTAAAAGGCGACCGCATCGGCCGGGGTATCGAAGTAGCCGTGCTTTTCCCCCCAGTGGCGCCAGCACCCGGCCAGCCGGTTGAACACCTGCCGTGCATCGATTTCGCCGCCGGTTCTCGGAGTCCCGTCCTGATCGAGCACCGGCTTGCCGAACTCGTCGAGCACCGGCACACCCGCCTTCCGAAAATACTTCTGCGCCAGAATATCAACGGCGACCTGCGACCAGGATTCCGGAACGTTGATGTTCTCCAGTTTGAAGACGGTGGAACCGTCGGGGTTGCGAATCTCCGAGGATCGCGCGGCGAAGCGAATTCGGCTGTAGGGAGATTCTCCCTCTTTGGTGAAGTACCGCGATATCTTCACGTTTCCCTCCCGTCCTGCTCAAAGTCGCCGTGTCAGTGCACACGAATCCTTGTGTGAGAGCAGGGTATGTATAAAAGTTTGTCTAAGGTCCTCTTCATCGTCGCGGGGGACTCACGTCGCATCTGCCGACGCGTCTCCTGCGAGGGCCACAAGATATTGTGGGTGGGAGTGTGGTTACCACTAAAAATTGTGTTTTTGCCGAATTTTTCTTATTTCGTTGTGGGATATGGAGGTAAGAAAACCGCGATAAAGAGGCGAGGAAAGTCGGCAATTGCCGGGCGGGTGGATTAGAAGATTTCCAATTTTCTAAATCATTGATAATTCATCGGTTACAAAAGATTAGGGTCAAAGCGAGTATCCTCGATAGTCATGTTCACAGATTGCTCGATGTTAAATGGCTAATAGTCAACATCTTATGTTGGAATATTTCCGTTGTCCACACCAATTAACAGGAAGTGTGGATATCAGATGAATGAAATAGACCGGCTCGCGGCGATAGTTCTTCGGCCCTTGGAAGCGGTGATTGCCTGTGCGCCTATATAATGAAGGTCGACAGCGTGGACACGCGATGGAGATTTTTGAGCGCGGTCGGGTGCGATGCGGCGATTTTTTGGTTACAGCAGTTGGTGGCCGCGCGTCACGGCCGTATATTGCGCGCCTTGAAACCGAGGATGATACTTATATATGTGGACATTGCCGTCTGATTATCTCCAGCTGACGAAACCGACCATCATGCTGTTGGTGCTGTTTACCGGCGCCACCGCTCTGGTGGCCGAGGGAAGTTTTCTGGCCCAGCCGGGGAAGTTCGCTTTAGTCCTTCTCGCGCTCTATTTGACCGGTGGGTGCGCCAACGCCCTCAACCAGTATTTTGAGCGGGATATCGACGCGAAGATGAAACGCACGGCCAACCGGCGGCCGCTTCCGATGGACCGGATCTCCGCCCAGAATGCCTTCTGGTTCGCCATTGCCATAGGCGTTATCGGCGTGGCCGTGTTTGCGATCTGGTTTAATCTCCTGTCGGCTCTGCTGGCGGTCGGCACCATTCTATTCTATAGTCTCTTTTACACCCTCTGGCTGAAGCCGAACACGGTGCAAAATATCGTAATCGGGGGCATTGCCGGAGCGATGGCCCCGGTGGGCGCCTGGGCGGCCGCCACCGGCGGCACCGCCGTTTTGCCCTGGCTGATGTTTCTGATCGTATTCCTGTGGACCCCTCCGCATTTCTGGGCGCTGGCCCTGTTTTGCAAGGACGACTATGTCCGCGCGCAACTGCCCATGATGCCGGTGGTCAAAGGGGATATCGCAACGCTTCGGCAGATTGTGGTCTATTCGGTCATCGTGGCGCTGGTCAGTCTGGGCCTCAAATGGTTCGGAAGCGGGTGGCCATACTTCGTTGTGGCCCTCGTTCTCGGAGCTGTCATGGTGCTTCGAAGTGTCCAGGCCCTCCGCAGGCAGAGCGAGGCAAGCGCCCGCCGCTTGTTCGGGTTTTCGATCATCTATTTGTTTGCCCTGTTTACCGCAATAATGGTGGATAGTCTGCTGGTCTGAGGGCTTGCTGGAGGCGATCCGGCCAAAACTCGCCAAAATGTATCCAGTTTCGTGGGGTTTTGATAATTGCCTAAAAAGGCCCATGCAGACCAGAAATTTGCCCATTTAACAATTGACAGTCGCGCCCGCCCCTCCTATTTTCGGCGTCTGATATGTCGGAAGATTGAACGGGCCGCAAACGCGAAGAAATGGCCCCTGGTTTCATGTCGATGAGAGTAATGTCCGGGATTTGAGTGGCGCAGATATTTCCCAAATGGACCAACCGACTGCCGGTTTTGGTCGTGAATGTTGTCGGACTGGTGGCGGTCGTGGTCATTGTCGGCATCTGGTTCTATTGGTCCCCGCGGGCCACCGATGTCGGGTATCGTCCCACTCAGCCCCAGAAATACAGCCACAAACTGCACGCGGGCGATCTGGGAATAGACTGCCGCTATTGCCACTTCAATATCGAGGTCTCGGATCAAGCCAACGTCCCCGCCACCAGTGTCTGTATGAATTGCCATAAGCTTATCAAACCCGACAGCGACACGCTTAAAGCGGTCCGGGCCAGTTTTGCAAGTCACACGCCTCTTGAGTGGATCCGGGTGCACAATCTGGCCGGGTATGTGTATTTCAATCATGCCGCGCATTTACGCGCGGGCGTGGGGTGCCTCTCCTGTCACGGGAATGTGGCCCAGATGGTGGAAGTCACCCAGCAGGAACCGCTCTCGATGGGGTGGTGTCTGGACTGCCACCGCCATCCGGAGCCGAGTTTACGCCCGACGTCGGAAGTGACCAATATGAACTGGACTCCGCCGGCCGATCAGATGACGATTGGAGCCAAGCTGAAAGCCGAACGAAATCTCAAACCGCCGGTTGACTGCTCGGGGTGCCATCGATGAGCGACCACAAATTCACCTCGGGCCGGCAGTACTGGCGGAGCCTGGACGAAATCAAGGACACCCCGCAGTTCCGCGAATTCCTGGAAAGGGAATTTCCGCAGGGGGCCGACGAGATGGACAACGAGTGGTCGCGGCGCAGTTTTATCACGCTGATGGGCGCGTCGGTGGCCCTGGCCGGTCTCGCCGGATGTCGCCGTCCGGTGGAGAAAATCGTCCCGTATGTAACCCAGCCGGAAGAAATCACGCTCGGCAAACCGAATTATTACGCCACCACCATGCCGCTGGGGCTTTCGGCCTATGGTCTGTTAGTGACCACCCGCGAGGGGCGCCCGATCAAAATCCACGGCAACCCCGACCATCCATCCTCATTGGGATCCTCGAATATCTTTACCGAAACGTCGATTCTCGGCTTGTACGACCCCGATCGTTCGCGAACGGTGCGCAATAAGGGACAGGAGTCAAACTGGGCGGCGTTCGGAGCGTTCTGGTCCGAGCAGTACAAGAAATATCAGGGCACGCAGGGGGAAGGGCTGTCCCTTCTGACCGAACAGTTCTCCTCGCCGTCACTTGGCCGCCTTCTTTCAGAATTCCGCAAGACATTCCCGAAGGCAGTCGTGGCGGTGTACGATCCGATTTCCGACGAAAATATTTTTGAAGGCATCCGGTTGGCCACCGGAAAATCTTATCGCCCCGTGTACGACTACGGCAAGGCGGACGTTATTCTCTCGCTGGATTCTGATTTCCTTCGCTCGGAGAGCGAAAATATCACTGCCTCGCGGGGATTTGCCGACGGCCGCCGTGTGATGTCGCAATCCGACAACATGAACCGTCTCTACGTGGCGGAAAGTTTCTATTCGATCACCGGAACGATGGCGGATCATCGTCTGCGGATGAAGGCCTCGCAGATTCCGGCGTTTGCCCTGGCTGTTGCCCGCGAATTGTCGGGCCGAGGGGTGAGCGTTGATGGTGTTTCGGGGACCCCAGACACCAAATCGCAATTTGACTCCAAAGTCACCTCGGCCATCGCCGCCGACCTTCTGCGCGCGCGCGGCAAGTCGCTGGTGGTCGCCGGTAATCGCCAGCCGGCTGTCGTGCATGCGCTCGTGGCCGCTATTAATAGTGCGCTCGGCAATACCGGCAACACCGTTAAGTACACGCCGATGGTCGACTCGGCCGTTTCCAGCCGCACTGAATTGACGAACCTTGTGTCGAACATGAAAGCCGGAAAGATTGGAACGCTTGTCATGCTGGGTGGAAACCCGGTGTACAATGCCCCCGCCGATCTGGATTTTGCATCGGCATTATCCAAAGTCGAGCACACGGTTCATCTGGCGTCGCATCTTGATGAATCTACACTGAAGGCCGAGTGGCATCTGCCAATGGCCCACTATCTGGAGAGCTGGGGGGATGCCCGTGCGGTTGACGGTACGGTGAGTGTCATCCAGCCGATGATCGAACCGCTCTATGGCGGCAAATCGAATCTTGAAGTTTTGTATCAATGTGCGGCCGGACTCGAGAAGAAAGGTCACGATCTTGTCCGGGAAACCTGGCAGGCATTCTTGCCCGCGCTGGACTTCGAAAAGCAATGGCGACGGGTTCTGCACGATGGATTGTTGAAGAGCAGTGCGATCAAACCGGAATCGCCGACGATGGACAGCAAATCATTGAACGCGGCGTACAGCGCGTACCCCTTCGGCGACGCCGCCGGCAAACCCGAACTGGTATTTTACCCGGCCAACATTTTCGACGGCCGCTTTGCCAACAACGGCTGGTTGCAGGAACTTCCCGACCCGCTCACGAAATTCACGTGGGACAACGCCGCGCTGATGAGTCAGCGCACCGCCGACAAGCTGGGCCTGTCGAATGGTCAGATGGTCGAATTGAAAGTCGGGGACCGTAAGATCGAAATCCCGGCCTGGATCTGCCCCGGACACGCGGATGATTCTATCGCCGTGGCGCTCGGATATGGCAGAAAGAACGGCGGGCGAGTGGCCGATAGCGTCGGATTCGACGCCTACCCGCTTCGCGCCGGATCGGACGCCGACTTTGTAGCGGGAATCGGCATTGCGAAAATGTCGGGCGAGTACGCATTCTCGCAGACGCAGGAACACTGGAGCATGGAAGGGCGTCCGCTTATTCGCGAGGCGTCGCACGAAGAATACAGGAAGAAGGCCGACTTCAAGCCGGAACAACCCGAACATCCGCCGCTGGCCTCGATGTGGGACGAACACACCTACACGGAGGGAAACCAGTGGGGAATGGTGATCGACCTGAATGTCTGCACCGGATGCAACGCCTGCGCGATGGCCTGTCAGAGCGAGAACAATGTGCCGGTGGTCGGCAAGGAGCAGGTCGGGCGGGGGCGCGAGATGCACTGGATCCGGCTGGATCGGTATTTCGCCGCCAAAGAAGGAGCCGATCCGAAGAATCTGGACGAGCCCGAGGTTGTTCATCAGCCGGTCGCCTGTCAGCATTGCGAGATGGCGCCGTGCGAAACGGTCTGCCCCGTGGCGGCCACCACCCATGACGCCGAGGGGCTGAATGTCATGGTCTATAACCGGTGTATCGGGACACGCTACTGCTCGAACAACTGTCCGTTCAAAGTCCGCCGGTTCAATTTCTTCAATTACACGAAAGATCTGCCGGAGACAATGCGAATGGCGCAGAATCCGGAAGTGACGGTCCGCTCGCGCGGCGTGATGGAAAAATGCACCTATTGCCTCCAGCGGGTGACCGCCGCCAAATTTGCCGCCAAACAGGACGGTCGGGCGGTGGCCGATGGCGACATCCAGACCGCCTGTCAGCAGGCCTGTCCGGCGAAGGCAATTACATTTGGCAATATCAATGACGCCAAGAGCAAAGTGGCCGAGCTGAAAAAGAACGATCGCAACTATCGCATGCTCGATGAGTTCAACCTGCGGACCAGAACCTCGTATCTGGCCAAGTTGAGAAACCCCAATCCGGAGCTTACCTGAGCAGGATTGAGTAATGACTATGAGTAATTCAGTGCCCACAGACCAGGCCCATACCGAGCCGCCGCTCATCACCGGCAACCAGACCTTCGCGTCGGTGTCGGAGAAGATCAGCGCCTTGACGGAGCGCAAGGTCTCGCGCACCTGGTTGCTGCTGACGGCGCTCACCGCCTCGCTGACGCTAATACTGTTCGGTTCGATCGGCTGGCTTTTCTGGGAGGGGATCGGTATCTGGGGAGTGATGATCCCGGTCGGCTGGGGGTATGCGATTGTCAATTTCGTCTTCTGGGTTGGCATCGGTCACGCCGGAACGCTGATCTCCGCCATTCTCTTCTTATTCCGGCAAAAGTGGCGGACCTCGATCAATCGCTCCGCCGAAGCAATGACCATCTTTGCCGTTATCTGCGCGCTCATTTTCCCCGGCATTCACGTCGGCCGGGTATGGCTGGCGTACTGGATGTTCCCCCTGCCGAATCAGATGAGCATGTGGCCGAACTTTCGGTCGCCACTTCTGTGGGACGTCTTCGCGGTCGGCACCTATTTCACCTGCTCGGCGCTCTTCTGGTATGTGGGCCTGATTCCCGATCTCGCTACCCTCCGCGACCGGGCCAAAACCAAAATCCGCCAGTTCACTTTCGGATTTTTGGCGATGGGGTGGCGCGGCGGAAACCGCCAGTGGAAGAATTACGAACTGGCCTATCTGGTGCTGGCGGGGGTCTCCACGCCGCTGGTGCTCTCGGTCCACTCGGTGGTCTCCACCGACTTTGCCGTCAGCTTGATCCCCGGCTGGCACACCACCATTTTCCCGCCCTATTTCGTGGCGGGCGCGATTTTCTCCGGCTTC
>JACRAV010000293.1 GCA_016213305.1 Candidatus Zixiibacteriota bacterium
AAACTCAACCGGGTCAGGCCCCTCGATGATCGCGCGTATCCCATCCTTTCCGGTCTTGCCGAAACGGGCAAACTCCACCAGCGTGCGGCCGGTGTTGCGAAAGACATTCCTGACAATCACTTTGCGCTGTTCTTCCGTCAGCTCATCGCCGAACGCCCGCTTGAGATTATTGTTCGCGATCCGCTTCAGCGATGTCAGGACCGCATGGGCCATGCTTCCCAGCCCGGCCCCCAGGCGGTCGGCCATCCGGGGAGAGAACGCCTGCGCCAGTTTCACTCCGATGACGGTCGCCGCGTATTCGAGCGTGTGACTTATTTTCGCCATGGCTCGTCGTCGTCCGGCTCCTCCGGGTCGTCCGGGTTGCCGTAATCAAAATCCGATGACTGATACCGCTCTTCCTCTTCCCACTTCTTATAGTACGACCGCCGCCGCCGGAATTGCAGATACCCGCCGAGAATCAGGATAAAAGCCAGTGCCAACCAGAAATACATCGTGTCCGCCATCAAGCTTGTGACGTTGAATCGTTCTTCCAAATATACGCGAAACTCTTTCTCGAAGTCACGGTAATTGGAGCCGGTTGCGGCCAGCAGGGCGGCATCGACGGAGCGTCCCCGCGCCAGGGAATCGAGCAGTTGATTGACCGCCTCGCCGCCATACTGTTTGTACAGGTACGAGACCGCGAGATACGACGTGGCATAGGCCACGTGGGCCTGTCCCTCGGAAAAGCGGTTGACCAGTTCGATCGTGTCAAGCGTGAGCAGTTGATGAAACACCGCCGCCTTGCTCATCGCCAGATTGTCCGACCAGCCCCACTCCATCGATACCATCATGGCCAGCCCTTCATCGAACCATCGCGGCGCGGAATAGAATCCGGTCCGGTGGGCCAGAACCAGATGCGAGTATTCGTGCGGCAGTAGCTCCTCAAGCGAGCGATTGAGATTGAACGCGAAGGGCGATTTGAGGACGATGCGTTTTCGCGTCGGGATCGCCGCGGCCGCCCCCCAGTCCGGGAATTTGCCGCCGATGAGCGAATCGAAGGTGCCAAGGTCATCGACAATATAGATGTCGGGCTGATAATCGAGCGTGTCTTTGAGCAGAGTTATCAAGCGAGTCCGGGCCGCCGACAATGCCGAGTCGGCCCTCGGTTGCAAACCGGGAGCAGACAGATGATACACAAAGTGGCTCGATTCGCGTCGCTCCAGCGCGGCACAGAGGCCGGAAGACACAAGCAACAGCAGAACCGGCACAGCCCAGATACGCATTGCCGGTAGTATAGCCGATCGAGGCCGTTGAACCAAGTCGTCCACACAATGATCCCGGCGCGGCCATTGACAGACTGTTGTCGGTTGCGGATATTGGCGACAAACGATGACCATACCGAACTGGAGATAGACCATGAACGTGTTTGAAATGTGTATGCAGATGGAGACCGACGGCCGCAATTTCTATCTGGAGCATGCCGGCAAGGCCGAACTGCCTGCCCTCAAAAATATCCTGCTGAATCTGGCCGACGACGAACTGAAACATTACAATTTGTTCAAGGCGTTGCGCGACGGCGCCCGGGCCGAGTACAAAGGGGCCGACATGACCCGTATTCTGCCGACCACCCGGAACGTCTTCCAGGAGATCGCCGACATTGCATCCGACTTTTCGTTTCCCGCCGATGCCCGCGCGGCGTGGGTGAAGGCGCGTGATGTGGAGAAGAAATCGGAAGACTTTTATCGCGCCGAGGCGGCCAAATGCTCCGATCCCAACCAGAAGAGCATTCTGAACAGTATTTCCGACGAGGAACACAAGAACTGGGTGGCGCTTCAGCATGTGATCGAGTTTCTGGATCGTCCCCGGTCGTTTATCGAAGACGCCGAATGGGGCGGGCTGGAAGACTAGCGAAAGGACGGGGCGTCAGGCCTCCCGGCCTGACGCCTTCCCGTCTGAAGCCGTTTCTGGTGAGGGGATAGACTCACTCATACATAGGGGCGGAGTCTGGAATTGTGGCGAGTTGGTGGGGAAAGTGGGGGGGACCGCGAGGAAGCGGTTGACCGGCAAACAAGAAGATGTCGGGTAGCTTGACCGCCTGACGGCGGTCGCGCAACCCGACCTACGAGGACTGACGGCGGTCGCGCAACCCCCGCCCGCGAGGGCGGGGACTCTCCCGGCGCAGGGGGGATGGTCCTCATCAAACCCTCTTGACATCCCTCCGAATGACCACTGATATTTTACTCAGACTTCCAGAGTAATCATCAATCGATCAAACGCTGTTCCGTAATTCTCAGACGGAGGGATCTATGGCCAAAAAGCAAGGCAAGGTTTCGGGAAAGCGCACCAAGAAAAGCTCGAGCGCGGGGGTGTTCGACCGGGGCCCCTCGAAGGACATGATCGGGCGCTACTTGAATTACAAGAAACTGGTCCCCGCCAGATTCCAGGGCACCGACGAGTTCCTCGACATCGTGTCCTGGAATCTTCGCTGGTTCGACCACACAGACCCGGATCGGATCAAAGTCATCGGGCAGGTGATGAAA
>JACRAV010000296.1 GCA_016213305.1 Candidatus Zixiibacteriota bacterium
ATGTCACCCTCGAAGACGAGGGTGACCTACATAAGAAAGACGTTTAGTGGTGTCAGGCGGGGACGCCTGACACCACGTATGAACAGCTTATTTGAACCGTTTCGGGGAGCGGGCTTCCCATTCGACAATGATCGGGCTGGCCACGAACCATGACGAGTAGGTCCCCACCAGCACGCCCAGAATCATCGCCAGCGCAAAGTTGCGAAGCACTTCGCCGCCGAAGAAGAACAAGATCGCCACCACCACGAGCACGGTCATGGAAGTATTAATGGTCCGCATCAGCACGTCGTTGATCGACAGGTTGATGGCCGGCACAAAGTCGGCGCGCCCGCGGAACTTTTTGAGGTTCTCGCGAATCCGGTCGTACACCACCACCGTGTCGGTGAGCGAGTATCCGGCCAGGGTCAGCAGAGCCGTCACAAACAACAGGTCGAACTCCAGACCAAGGACCCAGAAGATCCCCATCACCGCAAGCACGTCGTGAAAGGTCGCGATGGTCGCGGCCACTCCGGAACGGGCGTCGAACCGGAAGGCGATATAAATGAGAATACCAAGCAAAGACACAAGAATGGCTTTGACAGCGTCTTTACGGAGACTCTCCCCCACCGCGGGACCGATCACATGCTCGGACACGCGGGTAAAGGTGTTCCCCGGAAAGCTTGAAGCGATCGTGCTGTTGATCTGGGCCAGCCGGTTTTTGGCTTCGGCTTCGTCGGACGGACGCTTGGTCTTGATGATGAAGGCGTTCGGCAGGGCGAAATCCTCCACCTGATTGATCACGGCGTCGCTGAACTGCGAACTGACCGCCGTGCGCAATTGTTCGATGGTGACCGGCTTCTCGAAGTGCCCCTGCACCATGACGCCGCCGGCGAAATCGATCCCCATGTTGGCCTTGCCGGTCATAATCATGAAGAACGAAATGATTCCCAGGACGGTGAGTACCGACGAAATAACGAAGGCGTACTTGCGCCATCCGATAAAGTCGATGTCCGTTTTTCCAAGTATGTTAAACATAGTCATGCACTCCTATATGCTCAGGGCTTTGTACCCTTTGCGGATATCAAAAATCACTTTGGTGATCACGTACGCGGTGTACAGCGACAGCGACACACCCCAGAACAGGGTGATCGCAAACCCGCGGATCGGTCCGGAACCGAAGATGAAGAGCGCGCCGGCGGTGATCAGGGTGGTTACGTGGGAGTCAAGAATCGCGGTGAAGGCGCGCGAGTAGCCGGCGTCGATGGCGGCGCGAACCGTCTTACCGGTCCGCATTTCTTCGCGGATGCGCTCAAAGATCAGGATGTTGGAATCGACCGAGATACCGATCGTGAGAATGATACCCGCGATACCCGGCATGGTCAGCGTGGCGCCCAGTCCGGCGAGAATGGCCAGCAGGAAGAACATGTTGAACAACAGGCCGATGTCGGCAATCAGGCCGGAGAGCCGGTAATAGATCCCGATATAGAGTAGCACGGCCAGCAGACCGACGATCGATGAAATCAATCCCTTGTTGATGGAGTCGGCGCCAAGGGTGGCGCCCACCACGTTCTTTTCGATAATTTCGACGGGCGCGGGAAGCGAGCCGGCTTTGAGCACGATTTCAAGATTGCGGGCGTCTTCGATCTGCGCGCCCGAACCCATGGTGATCTGCCCGCGGTTGCGGATTTTGGAGTTGATGAAAGCGGCCGATTCGACGCGGTCGTCGAGCACGATGGCCAGCGGGCGGTCGATATTGGCGCCGGTCAGCTGGGCGAAGCGGGTCGCGTTGTTGCCGGAGAGCTGGAAATCGACCGCAAACTCGCCGTAGGAGGAACGATTGAGGGAAATTGATTCAAGGGCGTTCCCTTTCATTTCGACGCGGCGCTTGAGGACGTACAGCTCGTAAATTTCGACCGCCTGGCGAAGCGACGAGCGGGTTGACCAACAGAGTTGCAGGTCCGGCGGAATCAGGCGCTGGATTTCCGGAATGGCCAGCCACTTTTCGATCGTCTGTTTTTCCTTTTTGTTCACCGACCAACCCGGCCAGTTCACGCCGTTGCGCCCGAGAATCGGATCCAGTCGATCGGTCAGCGGCTTTTCGTCAGCCGAAAGGTCCTCGGTCGATGCGGTGTCGGAGTCGGCCGGGGCTTTCCCGGCTGTGTCGCCCATTAGTTTGGCCAGCGGGTCGTCGGACAGTTTCGAAGTGTCCGTCTTGTCGGCTGACTCCGTCTTCGGCACTTCCGGCGCTTTGGTCGCAGGAGTGGGTGACGGAGTCTGGCCCGCTTTGGCCAGTTCGTGGGCATGGATGGCCGAATCGAGCCGGTTCATGACCAGCATGGCGTTGTCAAAGTTTTCGAGGAGTTTGAATTCGAGGATCGCGGTCTGACCGATCAGTTCCTCGGCCCGGTTGGCATCGGTGTAACCCGGCAGGTCGATGACAATCCGGTCCTCGCCCTGGCGTAGAATGATCGGCTCGGCGACGCCCAGGCCGTCGATACGATTCCTGATGATCGACATAGCGCGGTCAACCGCCTCTTTGCGCTCTTCGGGGTTGAGCTGTTCCATTTTCACGCGGAGCACGACGTGAATGCCGCCCTGCAGATCAAGGCCCAGGCGGATCGCTTTCTGCTGAAGGGCCAGATATTCACCCGGCTTGTTTTCCTGCATGGCGGCTTTTTCGGCGCCGCTCATCGTCCAGAACCGGAACGTGTGCCAGAAGGCAAAACACGCCACGATGGTGAGTACGAGGGTCAGTCCGATGCGCCATTTTTGGCTGGACATATGGTTTCCTTTCAAGACGAAACGTTACTCTTATTCAATGGAAAGTGCGTCGGTCAAGACGCGAACGGAGCGGATCGATGGTTACATCGTGCCGGATGGAACGGCACCGACCAATGTCCGGGTGGCCGCGGTCAAAGGCGCGGCAGAGGCCAGAGAGGTCGCCGGAGGAAACGTGCGCGACATGCCCGCGTCGGAGGACGCCGGACAAAAATCAAACGGAGCGCCATCGCGAAGGCGCAGATTTTGGCTGTGATTGCCGGCCGGGGTGGTCCCGACTTGAAAAACGCAGACCTGTTCGGTCGTGGGGTGCGCCCCTCTGGCCATGCTTCCGTTGGCTTCCTCGGAGACGGCCGGCGCGGCCAGCTCAGTGGCTGATGACACCACCGGCGCGGCTTTCTCTGTCTGCTCCTTCTGATCCTCGAGGTACGACCGCTTGGCGGCGGTTGCCCCTGCGACAAACAGCGCGGCCAGCAACAGCCCGGTAACAGCCGCACGACACAGCTTTTTGACGGCCCTGAGGATGAAAGTGGTGGACATGGCTGGCGGCAATATACGTGAGATTGGGACGGCGTCAATCCCCTATTTCAGACCCTTCCCTGAAGGAGGCGGTCACAACGGACAACCGCCCATGCCTGAATGAATTGGGGTCTGTTCAGCGACTGAGCAATCTGGGCGAGACGGGAATCTCAGCGACGGGTGCGGGATTTCAGGCCCAGCCCGGTCATCATAGCCGGAATGAGGGATTTTCGGCTTATGATATGCGCCACCGCCGCCAGCGCCAGATATATGAAAGTCACAACGACGTGGGTTTCCTGAAAGGTTAACTGGAATATAAAAAGGCCGAACAGTATGAGCGCTTCAGGACGCCCGAAGCGGAGATTGACCAGCACCGCGACAGCGTAGAGCGATTGCGCGGCGGTGAGCCAGAGTTCGTGATCCTGATTATCGCTGAGCACAAACGGCGTGATATGTCCCGACGACATGGCATAGACGAGCGGCAGGGTGCCGACCAATAAAGTCCACTGATTGACTTTTGAGGAAATGAGGGCCTTGAGCGCCGAGCCGGCCGCCCCCCGAAACGCCCAGGTACAGGCGACAATAAACTCCGGGGCTTCGGAGGCGAGTGGCGCTATCCATTGTACGGCGCGGAACTCGCTTATCCCCCAGACCTGCGCCGAGACCACCAGAGACTCGGTGAACGGTTCGGCGACGAAAAAGATGACTACCCCTGAAAAGACGAACATGGCGATGGTCATGATGCGCCGCGGGAGGTTTTGCATGTTGGCGATGATTTTGACCGGCCCGACAAACTCCGGCTCCGCGCTCTCCATCTGCGCCGACCTTCGGATATACAACCCGAACAGGATGACGAGCACGACCGTGTCGATCAGATTCAGACTTCCCTTCAGGGGAATCGTGAATGAATAGAGGGTGGCCATGGCCAGATAGAAGATTTCGACGCGCTGGCTCTCATCGAGAATGATTTCCTTTTTGCGTTTGGCCCAACCGTAAATCAGGAGTACGACCGGCCAGCCGAAACCGACCAGAAGGCGGTTGGCGCCGGTCATGTTGGCGATGGCGTTGTCGTGCGAATTGCCGATCCCCTTCCCTGCCTTCCACGTAAAGACGAAATCGACCGCGTATTCCGGAAGCACGGCGATCAGGGCCAGAATCGCCACGGCGAGCGATTTCGAAATGTCGATTTCGGCCGCTTCCGATGCCCACGACAGTATGAACGCCGCGCCGAAAATCGCCGCGCCGAAAAGGATCGCCCCCAGCTGTGGCGGAACCTCCGAGTGGGAAAAACCGAGGATCAACCCAGGCAAAGTCGAAGCGACGGCCGTGAGAAAGATGACCCACAGGTACGGATCGATCTCGTAATTATGGCGCTGGGGATGGGTCATAGATTGTGAGCGGCGAGTCACCCGCCGGGCTTATCCTCTGATCACCATGTTGACGATGTCCTTGCGCAAGAGCACGCCGACCAGCTTTCCCTTCTGGGAGACGAACACCCGCCGGACGTCTTTGAAGATCATCATGGCGGCCACTTCGACAATCCGCGTTTCCGGCGTGGTGACTTCGTAGTCGGTGCGATACAACTCCGACACCTTGATCTTATCTTCCTGCTTGAGCAGTTCCTCGAACGGCTCGACATCCATGGAGTAGTTGAGATTGGAAATAAGCGCCTTGTAATCCGGGAGGGCAACCTTTATCAGGTCGCGATCGTTGATGATCCCGACCAGTTTGCCGGCGTCGTCCACCACCGCCAGCGCGGAGAGCCGGTGCCGGAACATCTGGTTGGCGACATCCTTGAGCGTGTCGTCGGGTCTCACCGTCGCCACATGATGCCGCATCACATCCTTCACCATCAATTCCTTGTCAACCGTCACGTTGGCGTCGGAAATCAACTTGACGATATCAGCCGGGGAACCGGCCGCTTTCACTTTGTCGAGCGTGCCGGGAAGGCGGGCAAACGTGGCCAGTCCCGAGAGCGTTTGCAAGTACAGCTTGGCAATGGTCGACGGGGTCAAAAGAAGGCAGACGACATGAACCGGTACCTGGTCGGACGTCTTTCCTTCAAGCCCCGTCCGAGAGACACCAATCAGGATAAACATTTCGCCGACGGCATCGGTGCGGGCGTGAGGAAACGCAAAGCCGTGACCATACGAGGTATTTTCGATTTCCTCCCGCTCGCGAATAGCACCCAGGACGGATTCGAAATCGAGCTTTACTCCCTCCTGGCGGATCATATCAATGAGTTCGCGCACGGCGTCGTCTTTGGTGCGGGATTTCAGATCGAGAGTGATCCGACGCTCCAGGAGCAAATTGGCCAGTTTCATCCAAGACCTCCCACCGCGGGCTGGGGTGCGGCCGCCCGGGTCTTCACGGTTCTGGACATCGCCACGCCTCCGGAAACGACGTAGGAAAGCCCGGCCTCGACGGTCATGTCGAGCCAGATAATGTCACGGGCCGGAACCAGCACGACCATCCCAGACATGGGCGTGGGCGTGGAAGGAATGAACACGGTCACCATGTCTTCGGGCGTCCGATCATGCTCCACGGAAACGCGCTGGGCCACGAATCCCAGAGCGAAGATGCCCAGGCGGGGGTATTCGATCATGACGACGTCCTTGAACGATCCCGAACCGGCCGTGGTCATGGCTTCCATCAACTGTTTGCTGGCCGAATAGATCGGGCGAATGACCGGCATCCGCTCCATCAGCCCGTCCCAGATTGAGACCAACTGCGAGCCGAGCAAATTCGCCGATACAATGCCGATGATGAACACCAGCAGAATGGTGGTGACCAGCCCAAGACCCGGAATATTAACCCCGAAGATACGCAGGATAATCGGCTGAAGAATGTCGTCAACAGTATTGAACAGGAGCTTGAGGATGAGGTAGGTGATAATGATCGGGACGACGACCAGTATCCCGCTCAGAAAATATTTCTTAATCGGACTTAGCAGTCTCGCCATATGGATTTGTCCGTCAACCTCTTCACTCGCCGAAAACATAGACGATCGGCCTGTCAAAGTCAACCGGTTGAATCAGTGCTGAAAAAGCTCGTAAGGTGGGGGTATCTGGCGGGCGAATTGCAGAACCGGTTCGGGGAAAAGCCCGAAGACCACGACGCCGCACAAGGCGACCGCCAGCACCATGACCATGGGCGCGTCAAACGTTATCGGGGATGTTGAGGGCCGGTCGTGGAAGTACATCTGCTTTATGATATTGGCATAGTAATACAGGGCGACCACGGAGGTGACCAGCCCCACCCCCACCAGCCAGTACAGGAAGCCGAAGGTCGGCGATGCCCCGGCCGACTGAATGGCGGCCGCAAAGACGTAATACTTGGCCATGAATCCGGCCAGGGGTGGAATACCGGTCAGGGACAACAGGAACACGGTCATGGTGACCGCAAGCGCGGGAGAGGTGCGGGAAAGCCCGGCATAGGTGCTGATTTCACAGGAGCCGGTGGCATCCTCGATCAACGCGATCACGGCGAAGGCGCCCATGTTCGCAAACATGTAGGCGAACATATAGAAGGCGACCGAGCTGAGACAAAAGTCATTCAGGGCCACCATGCCGACCATGATGTATCCCGCCTGCGCGATGGAAGAATACGCCATCATGCGTTTGATGTTGGACTGACGAACAGCGACGACGTTTCCGACAATCATGGCGGAGGCGGCCAGAATGGCGGTGAGAATTCCCCAGTCGTTCGGTATCATGACCGGGTCCCAGAAGGCGACCATACCACCGATCATTAGTTTGGCAAAGGCAACCAGACCCGCGGCCTTGGAGCCGACCGACAGGAATGCGGCGACCGGCGTGGGCGCGCCCTGATAGACATCGGGCGCCCATTGGTGGAACGGAGGCAGAGCCAGCTTGAATCCCAGTCCGGCGAGAATGGTGATCACCGACAGGGTCAATATGACGCCGACACCTTCGCCTTTACCCGCGATGCGAGCCACTTCCAGCTTCCACTGCCAGATATCGGTCGTCCCTCCCAGTCCGTAGAGAAACGACATGCCGTACAGGAGCAAGGCCGACGAGAGAGCGCCAATTATCAGATACTTGATACCGGCTTCAACCGAAAGTCGATCATCCTTGAAAAACGCCGCCAGCACGAACAGAGGTATAGTGGTAAGTTCCAGCCCGACATACAGGGATATCATCTCTCGAGAGGCCGCGAGAAACAGCATGCCGACGGTTGACAGCAGGATGAGTCCGAAGAATTCGCCCCTGTGATTGACAATCCGGTTTTTCAACAGGCCAAACGAGCTTCCGATCGCAAAGAACGCGGCTCCCAGGAAGATGATTTTGAAGAAGACGGCCATCGGGTCAACCTCAAACATGGCGCCCGCCGCCTTGCCGTATCCGTAGAACCCCGCTGAAAACATGACAACGGTCAAGATACCGGTGAGAACCGGACCGGCCAGCGCCAGCCAGGCCACGGCGTTGCCGGATTTGCGTTTGGTGACCAGATCGTAGGTGAAAACCAGACAGGCCCACAGAAACAGGAAGATCTCCGGAATCATCAGGTTCAGGTCGATTATCGGGGCGGCGGTGGTCATGGCGCTACCGTTGCATCAGCGTAATCAGTTTGTTCAAAGTGGCGCTCATCAGGTCAACCAGCGGCTTGGGATAGACGCCGATCCACAGGGTCAGAACCATTAAGGGTGTGACCGTCACAAGTTCGAGGGTATTTATCTCGGTCAGTTTCCCCCACTTCGCGAGATCAAAGTCGCCCAGAAACACCCGCTGGACCATGCGCAGGATATAGGCCGCGCCAAGCACCACGCCCAGCACCGAAATGCCCACCAGCACCTGGTTCACGGCGCCGAACGACCCCAGGAAGATCATGACTTCGGAGACAAAGCCGGAGAGTCCCGGCAGTCCGAGGGAGGCCATCGCGAAAAAGAACATGATGCTGGAATAGACGGGGAGTTTGGAGCCGAGTCCGCCGAATGCGGCAATCTCGCGGGTGTGTGCCCGCTCGTAGAGGACGCCCACCAGCAAGAAGAGTGCGCCGGTGATCAGTCCGTGGGATACCATCTGGAACATACAGCCGGTGATGGCCTGCGCCGACGAAAAGGCGCCCAGCGCCAGCATGCAGTATCCCATGTGCGAGACCGACGAATACGCCACCAGCTTTTTGAGGTCTTTTTGCGCCATCGAAACCAGCGCGCCGTAAATGATACCGATCGCTCCCAGCAGAGCGATCCAGAAGGCCATATCCTTGAGCGCGGCGGGGAACATCGGCCAACTCACGCGAAGCATACCGTAGGTTCCCATTTTCAGCAGGACGCCGGCCAGAATGACCGACACGGCGGTGGGCGCTTCAACGTGAGCATCCGGAAGCCAGGTGTGGAACGGCCAGACCGGCACCTTGATGGCGAAGGCGATGAAAAAGAAGATGAAACAGATCATCTGAAGCATATACGGCAGGCGCGAGCCGCTCTGAATGAGCGTCATCATGTTCAGCGTGTGCGGCGTGGAAGTGAAATACAGAATCAGGATCGCCACCAGCATGAAGATCGAGCCGAACAGGGTGTAGAGAAAGAACTTGATCGCGGCGTACTCCTTGCGCGGACCGCCCCAGACGCCGATGAGAAAATACATCGGTACCAGCATGACTTCCCAGAAGATGTAAAACAGGAAGAAGTCGAGGGCGACGAATACTCCCATCATGCCGGCTTCGAGGAGCAAAAAGAACGCGAAATACTCCTTTACCCGGTTCTCGATGTTGAACGAGGCCAAAAGCGACAGTGTGCTCAACAGGCCGGTCAGCGCCAAAAGCGGAATCGAAATTCCGTCGGCGCCGAGGTAATACTGCACGTTGAGGGATGGTATCCAGTCGTAGGGACCTTCAACGTACGCCATCAGCCCGGTCGCGGCGTGGCCGAAAAAGTAGTCGATGGTCAGCGCGAATGAAACGACCAGGGGAATGATGCTGGCCCCGACCGAGGTCCATCGAATGGCCACTTTGGCCTCTTTGGGAAGGCACATCACGATGACCATGCCGATCAAGGGGAAATAGACAAGTGAACTAAGCGGGCCCATACAACTATTTATCCTCCACACGCACGGAATGTTCTTCGACTTCAGCGGCGGCCGCCGGGGTTGAACGACGCCAGATCGACCGCGAGACATACCAGAGGACTATCAGACCGATCAGGAAGAAGATGGTGACCAGTCCGGTGGTAGTCGGAGTGTACGAAATTCCAAAATACCGATATAATCCAATGGCGGCCACCAGCCCGGCGATAAAGAGCGCATAAAACTGCAACGTTCCCGACTGCAAGAATCGTAAACCGGCGGCGCTCTGTCGAACCAGCCATCCGGCGCCGTTCACCGCACCGTCAACGATGGTCGCGTCAAACCACTGCTTGGCGTCGGACCAGACCACCGTCAGCCAGGCGGTGCCGTTGACCGCGCCATCGACCACGTTGGCGTCAAAACTCCACAGCTTGTTGCCCAGATTCACGATCGGGCGAACGATGATCAGATCATACAGTTCATCGAAATAATACTTGTTGTACAAGAGAGTATAGATCGGTTTGAATTTGGCGGCCACCTGATCGGCGGAAATCGCCTTGCGGTGGTACATGAGCCAGGCCAGGCCGATTCCGGAGAGCGAGACCAGAGTAGAAACGATCATGAGCAGATATTCCGGTTCGGCGTGATGCGGCTCGCCGTGATAGACAAACGAGGAGAATCCGTGTTCCAGCCAGGGCAGGGCCACCCATCCGGCGCACACGGAAAGAGCCGCCAGAAACACCAGCGGCCAGGTCATGGTGCCGGGGGATTCGTGGGCATGGTCGTACCGGTGCTGGTTGCGGGGCTGGCCGAAGAAGGTGAGGAAGCAGAGCCGCCACATGTAGAAGGCGGTCATAAACGCAATGGTCAGGGTGAGCACAAAAAACAACGGGTGGTGCGCGGTGGAAGCGACAATCTCGTCTTTGGACCAGAAGCCGGAGAGCGGAAAAATTCCGGCGATAGCCAGCGAGGCGATCATGAAGGTCATCGCGGTGCGGGGTTGTTTGGCGCGGAGGCCGCCCATCTCCTGAATGTCGTTGGTGTGAACCGCATGAATGACCGACCCGGCGCCAAGGAACAATAGTCCCTTGAAACAGGCATGGGTCATCAGATGCAGAGTCCCGGCCACATACCCGGCCGAATGCTCGCCGTTGGCGGTATCGTAGCCGTATAATCCAAGCGCCATGATCATGTAGCCAAGCTGGCTGACGGTTGAGTACGCAAGGATGCGCTTGATGTCATTTTGCACCAGACCGATCGAGGCGGCAATGAACGCCGTGATCAGACCGATGCTCGCCACGACCATAGAGGCGTCTGCGGAAGTGACAAAAAGAGGCATCGACCGCGCCACCAGATAGACGCCGGCGGCGACCATGGTGGCCGCATGGATCAGCGCCGAGACCGGCGTGGGGCCTTCCATAGCGTCGGGTAGCCAGACATGAAGCGGAAATTGCGCCGATTTGCCCACCGCGCCGCAGAAGATAAAGATCGCGGCGGCGGTCAGAATGCCGACCGGCACCGTGCCGGAGGCGGCTTTCTCAAACACCCCCTGATAATTGAATGTCCCGCAGTAGGCGGCGATCAGCATGAGTCCCACGATGAATCCCAGATCGCCGACCCGGGTGGTGATGAACGCCTTCTTCCCCGCGTCGGCGGCCGTCTTCTTCTCGAACCAGAAACTGATGAGCAGGTACGAGGTCAGCCCGACCAGTTCCCAGAAGATGAAGATCATGAAGTAATTGTTGGCCAGCACCAGACCGAGCATCGAAAACAAGAACAGCGACAGATACGCGTAGAAGCGGCTGAAGCGGGGATCGTCCTTCATGTATCCCAGCGAATAGATCTGCACGCACGAGCCGACGGTGGTGACGATCACCAGCATCATCGCCGTGAGAGGATCGATCAAAATCCCCAGTTCGAGATTGAACGTCTTGAATGATGTCAGAAGAATTTTCGCCTCGTACGATGCCCCATGACGTCCGAGCGCCTCGGCCAAAATAATCAGCGAGAGCACCCAGTCGATCACGATCATGGCGATCGAAAAACCGGACGCGACTTTCTCCTTCCACCGCAGGAAGAAGACGATCATCGTAAAGGCCAGCAGAGGCAGAAAGGGGATTATCCAGGCGGTTTGGGTCATATGCGAGCTACCATTTCATCACGTTGTAGTGGTCGGAGCCGATCCCGCGCCAGTTGCGGTACACGAGCAGAACAATGGCCAGACCGACCGTGGCCTCGGCGGCGGCGATCACGACGATAAAAACGGCGAACAGCTGACCGGCCATCGACCCGCCCTGTATGCACTTGTTGAAGGTCACGAAATTGATGTTGGCGGCGTTGAACATCAGTTCGAGCGACATGAGGATGCCGATGGTGTTGCGGCGGGTGATCACCCCGAACAGTCCCAGGGCAAACAGCGCCGCCCCCAGAGCCAGGAAATACCACATCAGGTTTTTTCCTCCCGGGCCAGCATGATGGCTCCGATCAGGGCCGCGATCAATAGAATCGAAACGACTTCAAACGGAAGCATGTAATCGGTCATCAGTTGCCGGCCGATCTCCAGCGTGTTGTTGGCGGGCAGGGCCTCGGCGGTATAGCGCCAGACATGGGTGGCGTCAACCAGCGCACAGGTGCCGCCCATGAAGACCAGGCAGATGACGAACGCCACCAGCGCATTTTCGTTGGTCTGGACGATCTTCTGGACCGCCAGATTCGAGGTGAGCATGACGGCAAAAATGATCAGGATCGACACCGCGCCGACATAGATCAGCACCTGCGCGGCGGCGAGAAATTCGGCCTCAAGCAAAATGAATATGCCGGCCACCGCGGACAGACAGATGATCAGACAGAGCGCGCAGTGAAAGATATTGCGCAAGCTCACCACCATTGCTCCGGACATGATAATCACGAAGGCCAGCATCCAGAACGCCACGCCGACTTCGGGTTGTACCGGGATCATACCGCGCCCTCCGTACCGGTGGCGGCGGCGCTTTCACCCGCAGGGGCCGGGGCGGCGGGTTTGGCGGCGGCGACTTTCTTCTTGCGGGTGTCTATGTATGGCACGTCGCGGCCGACCTCCTGAAGCTTATTCACATCCCACACCAGCTCTTCTTTGGTGAGCGCGGAAAATTCGTACTTGGTGGCCATTTTGAGGGCGCTGAAATTGCATGCTTCCTCACACAGTCCGCAGAAACAGCAGAGGCCGTGATCGACCACGAATCCTTTCAGGTGACGCTTCTTGTTCTCGTCGCGGGGGGCGTCGATCGTGATTGCGCCGGTCGGACAGGCCTTCTGGCAGAGCATGCAGGCGGTGCAGTTCAACTCGCCGGTTTCCTTGTCGGACAAGAGCACCACAATACCGCGCGACCGCTCCGGCATGGTCCACTTCTCTTCGGGGTACTGGACGGTGATGGCATGCCGGCCCAGATGCTTGCTGGTGATCCGCATCCCGATGAACAGG
Source organism: Candidatus Zixiibacteriota bacterium (assembly GCA_016213305.1). Classification (GTDB taxonomy): domain Bacteria; phylum Zixibacteria; class MSB-5A5; order GN15; family FEB-12; genus JACRAV01. Next base: position 12,763 of record JACRAV010000296.1, read on the forward strand.
TTTTTGATGTCTTTCCAGATACCCATTATCTCACCAGTACCACCGCGCGTATTTGAACCATCCGGCCAGAATCAGATTGGCGAAGGTGACCGGAACCAGAAACTTCCACGCAAACGCCATCAGCTGATCCACCCGCAGACGGGGCATGGTCCAGCGAATGACCATAAGCAAGAGAATGATCAACAGCGTCTTGCCCAGAAACCATATCCACGAAGGCAGGAACGGTCCGTTGCCGCCGCCCAGAAACAGCGCCGTGGCGATGGCCGAGACGGTGAACATATTCACGAATTCGGCCAAGAAGAACATGGCGAACTTCATTCCTGAGTACTCGATATTGTACCCGGCCACCAGTTCCTGCTCGGCTTCGGGGATATCGAACGGGGTGCGATTGGCCTCGGCGGTCGCGGCGATGATGTACGTGACAAAGGCGATGATCCCGAACGGCGGGCGGAAAATCAGCCAGTTGAAGATCCCGTGACCTTCCTGCGACTTGATGATCTCGACCAGAGACAGCGAACCGGCGAAAAGAACGACGGTCAGGATCGAGGCGACCATCGGGATTTCGTAGCTGACCACCTGCGCGGCGGAGCGAATCCCGCCCAACAGCGCATATTTGTTGTTGGAGCCCCACCCGGCCATCAGAAGAGAAATGATCGTGAAGGTGGTGACGGCGATGATATAGAGAACGCCGATGTTCAGATCGGCCACGATCAGCCCGTTGCCGAACGGGATACAGACATAGGCCAGAAAGGCGGCCACAAAGCACATCACCGGCGCCCAGAAAAAGACCGGTTTGTCGCGGGTGACCACCAGGATGTCTTCCTTCTGGAGGAGCTTGATGGCGTCCATGATCGTCTGATACCAGCCGTGCCACCCGTGGCGCATCGGGCCGAATCTCTGCTGGATATGCGCCGAGATCTTTCTTTCCCACCAGACCAGAAAGAGCGCCAGAACCGCCAGCAGGCCGAACATCATGGCGCCCAATAACGCGTAGGTGATGATCGCCTGCCAGACGGGCGGAAGTCCCAGCTGGTCGAGCAGGCCCTTGAGCCAATCGAAAATCCCGATCAACTCGAATGACGCCACCAGCATTAGCGGTCAACCTCCGGCATGATGATATCCATCGAGGCCATGATCGCCACGATATCGGCGATTAAGAGTCCCTTGCTGATTTCGGGCAGAACCTGAAGCTGATTGTATGACCCGCCGCGCGTTTTCACCCGCACCGGCTTGGTGGTGCCGTCGGATAGAATGTACACCCCCAGCTCACCGCGCGAGTTCTCGATCCGGCTGTACACCTCGCCCGCCGGCGGTTTGAAGACGCCCGGAACCTTGGCCTTGAAATCTCCCTCAGGCAGGCCGTCCAGCGCCTGCGAAATAATCTTCAACGACTGCTTGATCTCTTCAAGCCGCACGATATACCGATCGTAGCAGTCGCCGTTCGAGCGGGTGGGGATATCAAAATCGAATTGGGGATAGTACCCGTAAGGATCGTTTTTGCGGATATCGTATTTCACCCCCGACGCGCGGAGCGCCGGACCGGAGACCCCGTAGCCGACCGCCATTTCCGGCGTCAGTATGCCGACCCCGATGTTGCGCGCCCGCCAGATCGGGTTCTCGTTGAGCAGACCCTCGTAGTCGGACATCTTTTCGCCGATGATCTTGATCGCCTCGCGGCATTTCGGCACAAACTGGGCGGGGATGTCGCGCGAGACACCGCCGACGCGGATGTAATTGAACGTCAGCCGCTGGCCGCAGGTCATCTCGAACAAATCCATAATCAGTTCCCGCTCGCGGAATCCGTACAGGAACGGGGTAATTGCCCCCAGATCGAGCGCGGTCGTGCCGTACCACAACAGGTGCGAGCTGATCCGGTTCAGTTCGAGCATGATCACCCGGATATACTCCGCCCGCGCCGGCGGTACGATGCCGGCCAGCTTCTCTACTCCTAACGCGAACGTGTAGTTGCACGACATGGCCGTGATATATTCGAACCGGTCGAGAATCGGGATACACTGCGCGTAGGTGCGGTTCTCGCATATTTTCTCTATCGCACGGTGGAGGTATCCGATATACGGTTCGACGTGCATGACCCGCTCGCCGTCCATGGTCAACAGAAGACGGCAGACGCCGTGCGTCGAGGGGTGGTGCGGCCCCATGTTGACCAGGAATTCTTCGGTGCGAAGGGCGCTCATACCATAGTATCCGGGAGTTTGATGAAATCGGGCGCGGTCCAGTTCTTGCGCATCGGATTCCCCTGATTCCAGTCGTCGGGCAGAAGGAACCGTTTCAGATTTCCGTGATTGCGGATCATCATCCCGTACAGTTCCCAGATTTCGCGTTCGAACCAGTTGGCCCCCGGCCAGACCGTTTGCACCGAGTCGATCTCGGCGTTGTCGTACGGAATTGCGAATTTGAAATCGAGGCGGTGGCTCTTCTCTATTGAGGCAAGCGAATATACGATCTCGAATTGCGTGCCGGTGTCGGTCGCGCCGAGATTGCACAGGTAATCGAATTTGAGTTCGGCATCATCGCGGAGCCGCCGGCAGATCGAAAGCTGATTGCTCGGATCGATCTTATAGAACGGGTCGGACTTCCCGCTCTCGAGAAGGGTCATGGTGTCGCCGTACTGTCCGGCGATATACACTTTTATCTCGTCGCGGGTCATGCCTTCGGCCACTTCTCCGCCAGTTTTTGCTTTTTGATCTTCTCCTGGAGGTGAATGCACCCTTCCAAAAGGGATTCCGGCCGGGGCGGGCATCCGGGGATATAGATATCGACCGGCACGATGTGGTCGATTCCCTTCTCCACCGCGTACGAATCATAGTAGAACGGCCCACCTTTGATGGTGCATCCCCCCATCGCGATCACATACCTCGGCTCGGCCATCTGATCGTACAACCGCCGGAGGCGCGGCGCCATTTTCTTGGTGATGGTCCCGGCCGCGATGATCAGGTCGGACTGACGCGGCGAAGCCCGAAAAAACATGCCTAGACGGTCGAAATCGTACCGCGAGGCGCCGGTGGCCATCAACTCAATCGCACAGCAGGCGGTCCCGAAAAGCAGGTACCAGAGGGATTTCGCCTGACCCTGATACAGGATTGTTTCAAGGGTCGTGGCGATCATCGCCCCGCCGGGCATCTGCTCGGCGTACACGGGAAACGGCTTCATACCCATTGCATGGCTCCTTTTTTCCAGGCGTAGAAGTACCCGAAGAAGAGAATCAGGATGAATATGACCATCTCAATAAAGGCATACAACCCCAATTGTCCGAAAGCTACCGCCCACGGAAAGAGGAAAATCGCCTCGACATCGAAGATGACAAAGATCAGGGCGAAGATATAGAAGCGGGCGTTGAACTGGATCCATGAGGTGCCGATGGCTGTTTCGGCGCACTCGTAATTGATTGTCTTTTCGGCGTATGGGTTGTGGGGCCGAAGGAATTTTGATATGGCGAAGGTAATCAGGACAATGGCTGTCCCGACTCCCAGAAAAATCAGAACCGCCAGGTAATTGCTCATGGTGTCGTGGTCCTTTTCCTTCCGGCGATCGGGGGTCAGACTGCCGTTGGGGGCATGTGACACATTTCACAAATCGCCGAACCGTTAAGAAACCCGCTGGGGGAGTAAAGTCAAGGGATTTTTGGGAGGGAAATGGGTGGGTATCGGGGCAGTGGTTAATGTCGTACGAAGAGGTGGGGATTTGGGGTGAGGGGGTGAGGCCCCTAGCATACTAGCGACTTAGCGGGGGACATTTAAGGACAATTGAATCAAGAGTGCCAACCGCAAACAATAAAAAGGCGGCCAAACGGCCGCCTCAAATGCAAGTCTATGCTCCAACTACTGACACAGCGCAGGCGGCGTAAAATTGATGTACAGGTAGTCGATCAGCGCTGACAGGTCCGAGATATCTATGCTCCCATCAACGGAGCCATCAACATTCGCCGTTACTTTGCAACAGAGCGGAGTGAAATTTATGAATAGGTGATCAATAAGCGCCGAGAGGTCGGAAATATCGACGCCGTGGGCTGGGTCGCAGTCGACATTTCCAGTTGTGACCGGACAACACGCCGACGATCGCCATACTGTTTGGGCTGTCGCCGTCTGTGCCGGGTGAGCGTCGAGATATGATACCGTAATGGTATCCCCTGGGGCAACATGGAGTTGCCGCAAAGGACTATTGCTTGATGCGCTAGTAGTCGTGAACACAGCCACGAAGGTGGAACTGTGAACACTCGCCTCCAATAAGGTCAAGCTAATTCCTGTTGCGTCGGAACTACTGCGAACCACCGCCGTCACCGTTTCGCGAGTCGTATCCGACACGTCTTGATCTGCGTCGTCGACAAAGAGCAGAAGCGTGTCGTGGTACCCACGATATTCACCCTTGTGGATCCTCGCAATTCCTCTTGAAGACTCGGCATCGCGAACCTGAACGGTAAATCTGAGTGTATCGTATCCGCCGCGTCCATCGGAAGCGAGAATGTGGAATTGCTGAGGACCCGTTTGAACAAGATCCGGCGTCCAGGAGATCATTGTCCCGCTGAGACTGACTCCACTAGGGCAGCTATCAATCGAGAAGGTGATGGGATCGCTGTCGCCATCAATGGCCGATAACAGATAATTCCACATGTTTCCGTTAATTGCGGTAAGCGGAGGCTTGATTGATGTAATGAGGGGTGGGTTGTTTAAGCTGTGACTAACATATTGCACGATGATCGGATTAGACCGTGGTCCCTGTACTCCAAGCGTGTCATAAGCACTAACAGCGAACTTGTAGGTTCTGCCGGGCGTCAGCGCAAGTAACTCTGTCCATGTGGTATCGTCTACGGCGGCTGTTCTATCCCATGAGTTTGAACCGATATCTGAAGTATAATGAATGAGGAACCCGCATCGCGGTTCGGGCACAGCCGACCATGACAGAATTACGGAGGAATCGGTGGCTTCTCCCAGAAGCCCGGTAGGAGTAGCCGGACCACCCACGGCGTCGACAACTATTTTCCCCGGTGCATAGACCGCCTGCGCGGCGTTCGACGAATCGGCTATTATGCCATATACATAATAAGTTCCAGGAGGAAGAGAGGAATGATCCCACCCATAGCTATTGGCGGCATCATTTTCGGAAATGGGAGTGGCGTTTATCAAGACACCGTCAAAGCCTTTAGAGTCGTCGTCGTAATAGAGCGAAATCCTGGCATCATTGTCAGGGTCTTGATCGAACCAGTGTAGTTCATGAAAAGTCCCTATTCCTCCGATTGAATCCAAACTGATAACCGGAGCGGCATTGTAGGCGAAACCATCGATTGCCAACACCTGGCCTGCCGGATTTGGCACCCGGACTTTCCA
>JACRAV010000028.1 GCA_016213305.1 Candidatus Zixiibacteriota bacterium
ACCGACCTGCCGGGATTCGCCGTCGATGAACCTTCGGACCGACTCGGATCGACGTTGATGCTCCCCCCATGGCTGGAAACCCAGCGGGATGCCATCCAGCGTCACCTTCCACCGCTAACCGTGACAACGGCGGCATAGATGAAACACACCATCGACTCCCCGTTCGTTCACCGTTTCGTCCCGGCTACCCAGCTTCACCGGCCGGTGCTCTTGCTACTTCACGGCAACGGTGGCAATGAGAACGATTTGATTGGCCTGGGTGAGTCTCTTCTTCCCGGCGCGGCCCTACTCAGCCCGCGCGGCAATGTCACCGAAAACGGGATGCGGCGATTCTTCCGCCGCCTCTCCGACGGCGTCTTCGATGTCGAGGACCTCAAAGCGCGATCGCTGGAGCTGGCATTGTTCGTCGAGAATTCGAAAACGGAGTATGGCCTCTCGGACCGGCCTATTGTTGCGGTGGGGTACTCCAACGGCGCCAATATCGCCTCAGGGCTTCTGTTCGCCCGTCCGGATCTGCTCGCGGGCGCTTGCTTGTTGCGGCCGATGGTCCCCTATAATCCCGATCCTGATCCCGATCTTTCACAAAAACGAATCTTGATCCTCGCCGGTAGTCGCGACACCACCATGCCCAGAAACGAACCGGACCGCCTGGCTGAAATGTATCTCCAGTTCGGCGCCTCGGTGCGGCTTAAGCATCAGCCGGCCGGTCATGCGCTCACCAATGATGATCTGACCGAAGCCGCCGGCTGGCTTTCGACATCGTTTGCGTCCTGACTCGGAATATTTTTCACGTTATTGTATCGACCCATCGGACCAATCCGCATCGAGGCCATAATTCAAAACGTGACAAATTGATTCGGACGCCTTATGCTGGCGCTACCTGACTGCGAAATCGCATGGTGCAAACAAGGAAAGGACGAATCGTATGCCGTCATTGATCCACACTTTGCTCTTCGGAAAATTCCAGACGCCGAGTCGCGGGATCGCCACCGACCTGGGACTTTTGATTCTTCGCCTGGGAGTTTCCCTTCCCATGATGAACCACGGGTTCGGCAAATTGACTAGCTTCACCGAACTGAGCGCCACCTTTCCCGACCCGCTCGGTGTGGGAACAACCGTTAGTCTTGGGCTGACCGTCTTCGCCGAGTTCTTTTGCGCCATCGCGGTGGCGCTCGGTCTGTTTACCCGACCCAGCACCATCCCGCTTATCATCACCATGCTGGTGGCGGCGTTCATCGTCAACGCCAACGCCGCCTGGGCCGACCAGGAACTGGCGGTGGTGTTCATGGCGGGGTTCGTGGCGATTCTGGTGGCCGGACCGGGACGGATTTCGATGGATAAGGTCATCAGCCACTAAGCTCCCGGCTTCGCCATCTTCGCCTCATGCGTCACCCGCGTCCTCGCGGGTGACATCTTCCCGACATCTTCCCCTGATGGGGTGGACCGAGACACTCGTCCTGCAAAAGATATCCACGTCGGGTTGGGCGTAGTCGAAACCCGACGGACGCGCAATGTTCCACGTAAACTATCTACGCCACCGGCTTCATCGACGTGCCGGTGAAATTATTCGTCAGCAGGTCCTTGAGGGTGACGTGGAGCGATCGCGGAGAGAAGCCCAGCTCCGCCCGCGCTTTGGCGTGGCTGTACGCCCAGTCGTAATCCATCAGCCGGACCAGATCGGGATAGAATGAAATCTTGTTTCGCCCGAACAGGGTGCGCACCGCCACGGTCGCGCGCGCCGCGCCCATGTAGAACCAGCGCGGCAGAGGCACCAGATGCGGCGAACCGGCGAAATGGGCCGACACCGACAGCGCCAGCTCCCGCACCGGGATATTGTCGCCCACCAGAAGATACCGCTCACCCGGTCGTCCGCGCTCGGCGGCCGCCAGAATGGCCGGGGCCACATCGCGGATATCCACCAGATTCACGATATTGTGGAGGTCCGGAAGCACCCAGTGTGAAAATATCCGGGACGCCTTGCCGCGATCGTCACCCGTGCGCGACGGCGCCACGACGGTTGACGGGTTCACTATCACCAGCTCAGGCCCGCCAACCGCGGCCTGTTTGCGAAGTTCATCCTCGGCCGCCCGCTTGGTCATAATGTACGGTATCTGCAAGTGATCGAGATTGAATGTCCAGTCCTCGTTGATGAGGCGCTGGTCGCTATTATTGGTGCGGGGGCGGGCGCCGACCGCCACGATCGATGACAATTGCACGAATCGCCTAACTTTCGCCTTCGCACAGGCCCGGTACAGATCGAGCGCCCCGAACAGATTGATTCCCGTAAACTGGGTCAGCTTGTCCTGCCGGAAATTCACCCAGGCGGCGCAGTGGATGACGACGTCGATCCCCTGTACGGCTTTTTCAACTTCCGCCTGATTGCGCAGATCGACCACCCGCTTCTCAATATTGTTGGCGTCGATATACCGCGTATCCGATTCGCGCCGCACCAGAGCCACCGGCCTGATGCCGGCGCGCCGACATTCGTAGATGAGTTGCCGGCCCAGGTTACCGCTGGCGCCGGTGATGAGAAGCTTCTGTTCCTGCAAATTCATAAGCCATTACGCAACAGGAGCCGGTCGCGCCGGCATGGCGTTTCTGTTCAATGATTCCGGCCAAAGTCCTCCAGCGCCTGAATCAATCGGTCAACATCAGTGTCATTGTTGTACAGATGCACCGACACCCGGATCGACCCCTCGCGTCGCACCAGAATGATCCTGCGGCGCAGAAGCTCCTTGTGCAGGTCCACCAGGTCCTTGCAGGTGAAGGTGAATATCGACGAGCGATGCCCGGCCGTCATGTTGCAGGTGATCCGATAATACGGATGGTTCCGGATATACTCAGCCAGCCGGTCGATCAGGGCGTGATCATGTTTGCGGATATTCGCGATCCCCAGGTCCTGAAACATCCGCACCGCCGCCCGCATGCCGATGATATTGAGCACCGCATAATACCCCATCTCGAACCGGCGCGCGGAATCGAAGTACGGTTTGTCGTAGTAGAACAGATCGGTGAACTTGAGATGCCAGTCCGCCCCGACCCACGACATGAAGGGCGGTATGATTTTTTCCCTCAGTTCATCGGCCACGTAGAAGAACCCGCACCCTTGCGGCGAGAGCATCCACTTCTGGCATCCGCTTGCGAAAATGTCGATCCCCAGCGACCGGACATTGAGCGGCTCGGTCCCCATCCCCTGAATGCCGTCCACCACGAAGAACATCCGGTGCTTTTTACAAATCTCCCCGATCGTCTTGAGATCGTTCTTGTACCCGTTGAAGAACTGGACGTACGACAGAACCAGTACCCGGCTCTTTTTGCTGATCGCCTTTTCAAAGGCATCGACATCGAACCTTCGGTCGGTCGATTTCACATACTTGATTTTGAGGCCGCGGGCTTTGGCCGCCGCTTTGAAGGTGTAAACTGCCGCCGGAAACTCGATATCGGACAAGAGTACTTCATCCCCCGGCTTGAGCGGCAACCCATAGGCGGCCAGATTCAGCCCAAAGGTGGTGTTCTGCCCCAGTCCGATCTCGCGGTGACGCGCCCCGATCAGTTTCCCGAATATTTTCCGCAATTCATCGGCTGTGCCGAACGCGATGTGGGAGTCGTCCTTCTCCGCCGCCACGCGCATATCGACATGCTCGGTGATCGCCCCGCGCACCAGACTCGAAAACGGCCCGACCGACGCGGCGTTGAAATACGTCATGTTATCGGTGTGCGGAAAGAACGAACGGACACTGTCAAAGGTGATCTTCGGGGTGTCTGCCATGCTACAACCTCGCTATAGCGCATACAGCCGGGCGATGATGATCATACAACCGGCG
>JACRAV010000297.1 GCA_016213305.1 Candidatus Zixiibacteriota bacterium
ACGGTGGTATTCGAGCTGGATGCCGAACGACATCAAGGCCCCCTTCCGCTGGGTCTGGCCGGAAGATCGGACAATCACCTGGAAGGAACTGGTGTCACAGTTCGACTCCGCTATGCAGATGCCGGGTTGGACCAACGCCTGGACGATGCCGATCAAGACGCGCATCGATATGCTCTCCACCGGTATCCGCACGCCGATAGGCGTCAAGATATTCGGCAAAGACCTGGGCGAAATCGAACGGATCGGCACCGAACTGGAGAAATCGCTGTCAAAGATATCGGGCACACGTAGCGTCTATTCCGACCGCAACACCGGCGGATTCTATGTCGATATTACGCCGAATCGCGACGCCATCGCGCGGTACGGGCTGACCATTCGCGACGTGGAAGATGTCATCGAGACCGCGATCGGCGGCATGCCGATTGAGATGACGGTCGAAGGACGGGAGCGGTTCACGATCAATGTCCGCTACCCGCGCGACCTTCGGGACAATGTGGAAAAACTCAAGAGTGTGCTGGTGCCTCTACCGGCCGCGGGCGGGACGAAGAAGTCATCGGGGATGCCCGGTATGGGGGCGGCGCCCGCACAGCAGGAGTACGTCTCGCCTCTGCTGGCATCGGGTGATCCGATAGTCGATTACTCGGTGTTCGGAAAGATTCTCGCTCAAGCGGATAAAATGAACAGCGGTTCGGGTACGCGCGGCGGCGACCCGTTTCCCGGTAGCATGAATCCGATGACTCCCGGCGGCATGTCGCCGCAAATGCCGGCCGCGCCCATGAACGCGGGAACCGGCCGGTCATTTGAGATCCCGGAAGGAAGACCGTCGATTCCGCTCGGTCAACTTGCCGACGTGAAGATCACCAGCGGTCCGCCGATGATCCGCGACGAAAACGGCATGCTGGTCGGGTATGTGTATGTGGATATGGACCAGAACAAGCGGGATATTGGCGGGTATGTCAACGAGGCAAAGGATGTGGTGAAGAAGGAAATCCAGGTGCCCGCCGGGTATTATCTCAAATGGACCGGACAGTACGAACTGATGGAGATCATGGCCAAACGGATGAAGATTGTCATTCCGATCACGCTCATTCTGGTCGTGGTTCTGCTGTACCTGAACTTCCGCAATTTCACCGAGACGCTCATTGTGCTGGTGTCGGTGCCGTTCGCGCTGGTCGGGTCGATCTGGCTCATGTACTTCCTCGGGTACAACTATTCGACTGCCACGCTGGTCGGGATTATCGCGCTGGTGGGTCTGGCGGCGCAGACGGGGATTGTCATGATTCTCTATCTGGACCAGGCATATGAGAAGCGCAAGAAGGCGGGAAAGATTCGCGACCTCAACGACATCATCTGGGCGCACATGGAAGGGACCGTGATGCGGGTGCGGCCGAAGCTGATGACGGTCGGGACGATGATGATCGGTCTGGTCCCGCTCTTGTGGGCCACCGGCACGGGGGCGGACGTGATGAAACGGATCGCGGCGCCGATGGTGGGCGGGCTGATCACCTCGGCCTTTCTCACTCTTGAAATCGTCCCGGTGATCTACACGTACTGGCGTTTGTGGCAGATTAAAAGGGAACAGAAGCAGTCCCAGGAGACGTAAGACCCGCCGTACATCAATTATCGCGACTTTGCGCTGGTCGGCACACAAGCACGTACCGACGGCAAGCCGTAACGGGAGCAACAGGTTAGATCGGCCATACATGTCCGCAGTTGTCCCTGATCTTCGTATAAAATAGAAATGGCTATTGACCGGCCGGTTTGAAAGGGTTAGGTTGAATTGCCCCCGGGTGGTACGTCATAGGTCCGCCCACGGTTTTCGCAACCCTGTTACGGAGAACACGACAGTCAGGTTCCTTCTTCCACATTTTGACTTCACGGCTGATGGCCTGCAGAGACGAGTGCAGGCGACCCCATTTTGAAGCTCAAACCGCTCACCATTGGCGGCAAAACCGCTTTGTTTCCCATAATTCAAGGAGGAATGGGTGTCGGCATTTCTCTGTCCGGACTGGCGTCCGCAGTCGCCAATGAGGGCGGCATCGGGGTGATTGCCTCCACCGGGATCGGCATGAAGGAAAGCGATTTCCGGACCAATTTTCTTCCGGCCAATCAACGCGCCCTGCGCCGCGAAATTCGCACGGCCAGATCGTTAACGAAGGGAATCCTGGGTCTGAATGTCATGATGGCCTACACCGATCACGGCGATCATTTCCAGACCGCGATCGAAGAAGAAATCGATATCATCTTTTCCGGCGCCGGTTTGCCGATGACCCTGCCGGGATATCTGAACGGCAGTACCCACACCAAACTTGTCCCGATCGTGTCGTCGGCGCGGGCGGCGGCGTTGATCTGCAAACGATGGCTCCACAAGTACGATTATCTGCCCGACGCGGTGGTCGTCGAAGGCCCCCGGGCGGGCGGGCATCTCGGCTTTGCCGTCGAGCAAATAGATGATCCGGCGTATGCGCTCGAACTGCTGATTCCCGAAGTACTCGAAGCGGTTGATTCTTTTGCCTCGCGTTATGGCAAGCCGATTCCGGTCATTGCCGCCGGAGGGATATACACGGGTCGGGACATCCGCAAGTTTTTGGAGATGGGAGCAAGCGGCGTCCAGATGGGGACGCGCTTCGTGGCCACTCACGAATGCGACGCCGATGCGCAGTTCAAGCAGATGTACGTCGACGCGCGACCGGAAGATATTGTCATCATCAAGAGTCCGGTCGGCATGCCGGGCCGGGCCATTCGCAACCGATATATCGATGATGTTCATTCGGGCATGAAGAAACCGTTCCGGTGCCCGTATCACTGCATTTCCACCTGTGACTGCACGAATGCTCCGTACTGCATCGCACAGGCATTGATCAGCGCCCAGAAGGGGAAACTGGACAACGGTTTTGCCTTTGCCGGGGCGAACGCCCACCGCGTCACCGAAATCATCTCGGTGAAGGAGCTGTTTGCCGAGCTGGTGGCCGAGTATGATGAAATTCCCCGGGAAGTGGTGGACGCGGCGAGTTGCCGCCAGTCGTGAGTGACATCCGGTGTGCTTTCCGGTGACTGGATTTGTACACCGGCCCCGATTCAACCTAGCATCTGCATTATTCTCTCGACCCGATACCCCGCCTGTTCGGCGGCGTCAAGCAATTGCCGGGCATTGTTCCGGACGGCGGCCGCGGTGTCCACTGAAATCGGATACCCGGTTTCTGGTGACATTCGGGATGTCATCACCAGCGCCGCGGTCATTCGTTCCAACCGATCCTTGCTCATCCAGAGCACGCCATCGTACGTGTGAACCTTCAAATATTCGCGAATTGTCGTATCTGAAAGCGCCCTGCGAACCGACTGGCCCAGAGTGACGGCTGTTCGGGGTGTGAGCAGATCGGAATGCGTCAGCAATACCCGGACCAGTTGGGAATCCCAGTACGCTGTGTCGGCGTCCAGCCCTGAACCCTCGAACGCTTCTCGCACGGTCTTGAAGAGTAGCCACTGGTCGGCCCGTGAAACGGCGAGATGCTCCGGCGGAGCGCCGCCCTGATCGGCGGGAAACTCGCCGAGCGGCACAAGGGTCATCCAGGCAAAGGCGACACGATCAAGCCCTGATTCCGCCATCTTTTCTGTTTTGGCATTCTCACGAACGAAGGATTCAAGCATTGTCCACGACGCCACAACTTTCCGGACCAACGGCTCGACCGGAGCAGTCGCGCTGGTAATCTGATTGACCGCTTTATAGAAGTTTGTGATTTTCGCGACAACTTGGTCGGGCAGTTTCGAACGACCGGACCTCAATTCCTGCACCATGGCAGGACTCATCACCTCTCGGTATGGTCCCAAAATCGCCTCGACCTGCAACTCGCGGTATGCCTCTTCAAGATTCGCAACGCCGGCGCCGTTCAAACGTCGCTCCAGTTCGCGCCAACTGCCATCGGCGTCGTGAATATGTCGAAAATCAAGGACGGCATG
>JACRAV010000288.1 GCA_016213305.1 Candidatus Zixiibacteriota bacterium
CGGGTCATGGCGCCTCCATCCGCATCTCGGCCAGGACTTCATGTACCGATATCATCACCTGTTCGACCGTGATGTCGTGGATGTTGTCATCGTTGCCCGATAACACCGCGCCATGCTCCTGTCCGAACGGCCGCCAGAGCAAGAAATTCTTCATGAAACGGCTGTAAAGACCCACCACCGGCACCCGAAACGATCGGGCGATATGAATTAGCGACGTATCCGGCGAAATGAGTAGATCGAGTCCCGATAAAATGGCCGATACCTGTAGCAGTGACTGATTCTCCGGGACAACCGCCGAGCGCCCGCCAACCTCCGTCTGGATCGCGACCGCGCGACTTCTCTCAGCCGGAGTTGCAATCAACAGTACCATGGCGTCGGGATTTTCATCCAGAAGGCGCTTCACCAGTTCGGCAGATTTTTCACGGGACCATAGACGGGTGGGCGATCCGGCCGACAGATTGTATCCGATCACTCTAGTCGCGCCCGACGTTTGCCGCACCGACTGCAGGAACCGCCCGGCCGTCTGCCGGTCCCCCTCGGAAATGCACGGTGGCGCGTATGGATTGATTCTTCCCGGGTCGATGCCAAACGCTGTCAAGAGGGCAAGGGTATTTTGAATTATGTGTCCGGTGTTTCCCATCCGGTGATCATAATTGAAATCGTAATACTGTCGAAAGCGGAATTTCCCGACGCCGATGCGCGGCTTGCCGGGCGCGCACAACTGGGATAGAAACAGCGCGGTGACCGAATCGTCGCAGATCATATCGACTACACAATCGAACTTCTCGCGCCGCATGGCGCGGACTTCCCGGACATCTTTCCACAAGTTCTTGTGATACATGAACACCCGCGCAAAGCGGCGGTCATCAGTAATGATGGCCCGATTGCGCGGCGAGCCGAGGATGCTCTGTTCGATATGCGGGTATTTCAGCCGAAGACCGTCGAACACCGGAAACGAAATCACCATATCGCCGATCTTTTCCGGCCGCAAAAACAGCACTTTGCGCAGGGTGTTCCCGTCAAGCGGTGTGAACTCCCCCTGTCCGCGCTTCAGAAACCAGGCGCAAGCGCGAAAGACCAGCGCTTTGATCCCATGTTCAACCGGTTTGAGTTTATCCATGCTGTGGTTCCGCCTGGGCGATAGAGTGGAACGTCGCTTCCACCCGGTCGATCATTTGCACAAGGGAGAAATGCTCAAGAAATCTCTGTCGATTTTTCGCACCCGCTCGTCGCATCTCTTCGCGATTCTCGAGCATATCTATGACTGCCCCGGCCAGAGCGATTGGATTTCGCGGCTCGACCAGCCGCGCCCCACCGTCGGCGCCGACCACTTCGGGAATTCCCCCTACCTGTGACGCCACAATCGGCAAACCGGCGCGCATGCCTTCGAGCACCGCGATCCCAAATGGTTCTTCCACCGCCGGGTGGATCATCAGATCGGCCCCGGCGATCAGCGGCGCAACATCATCCACCATCCCGCCAAATGCGATATGGTCGGCGATGCCCAATGCCGTTGCCCTCGATCTCAAACTCGCCTCCAATGGACCATTGCCGAGGAACAGGCAGAGCGCGTTCTGCACCTTTTCCATAATCAATGGCAAGGCGTCGATGAGCGTGGCATGCCCTTTTTGTTCGACAAATCGCCCTACGGTGACCGACACAATGGCATCGGCGGGAAGTTGATAGACGCTTCTGAGATTGATCGCGGCCACATTACTGCGATCCTCAATACCGATAGGAATCACCGTCACCAGTTCCGGTTTCACATACTCCAGAGCGGTGATCTGGCGTTTGAGGGATTCAGATGGGACAAGAACGGCATCGACCAACTTGGGGGTGAACCATCGGTGGGCAAGCGAATCTTTCGTGATGTCCAGTCCAACCGACCAGACCACTTTCGTAGCGCCGCTCCAACGCGCCGCCAGACCGCCAAGACGAATGTCCTTGGTGAAGTTCACACAAATCAAATCGATGTTGGCTTCGACGAGCGTCTGTCTTACGCGCGCGATGGTGATCGGGTTGAAGTCACCCGATATCGCAAGCGGTAAGGTGGTTATGCCGTGTGATCCAACTCGTCTGAGAAACTCCGAGCCGGTGCGCCCCGCCACCAGCGTCGTGTGGCCGCGCCCCGCCAGACCGCCCGCCACCAGCCGAATCCACTCCTCCATGCCGCCATACGTCTCACACTCGATGGAATCAAGAAACAGGATATTCATTCAGCGTCCCGGAATTGCATGGTGTACAGCCGATGGTACAGACCTTCGCGCCGCATCAGCTCGTCGTGTGAGCCGTGCTCGACAATCTCTCCCCTGTCGAGAACGATAATCCGATCCGCGTGCTTGATGGTCGAAAGCCGGTGCGCGATGACCAGCGTGGTCCGCCCGACCAGCAGTCGGTCAATCGCCTCCTGTACGAGCCGCTCGGATTCGGTGTCCAGCGCCGACGTTGCCTCGTCGAACAAGAGAATCTGCGGATCGCGAAGCAGAGCGCGCGCGATCGCGATTCGCTGGCGCTGTCCACCGGAGAGACGCACCCCCCGGCTCCCGACCACGGTCTCGTATTTCTCAGGAAACGAACTGATAAATTCGTGGGCGTTGGCCATGGTCGCCGCTTCGACAACCTTGCCGTTTTCAATCTCGCTTAACCCATACGCGATATTATTGCGGATCGTATCATGGAACAGATAGGTTTCCTGCGTGACGATGCCCATCAGCCCGCGCAGAGATTTGAGTGACAGGTCCTTGATGTCGTTGCCATCGATAGTAATCCGCCCCTGTTGCGGGTCGTAAAAACGGGGTAGCAGATTAAACAGCGTGGTCTTCCCCGCCCCCGACGGCCCGACCACCGCCACAACTTCCCCCTGCTTCACTTCAAAGTCAATTTTGCGAAGTACCGGTTCTTTGGCATCGTATTGAAATGAAATGCCTTCGAATCGGATGGTGTGTTCAAACCGATCAAGCGCGCGGGCATGGGAGCGATCTACAATCGTCTCCGGCGTGTCGAGAACTTCAAACACCCGCTCGGCGGCGGCCATTCCCTCCTGTATTTTTATATGGATCTGGCTGAGTTCTTTGGCGGGTTTGATCAGCGAGAACATCGAGACGACATATGTCATGAAGTCCCCCGCCTGTAGTTCGCCGGTTTCGGTCAGGATGCGCGACCCGGCATATAGGAGAATGATGATCCCGGCGGCGGTCGCCAGAAGATCGTTGATCGGGGAGGCCAGATGCCGGATGCGGGTCATCCGCACCAGCGAGCGAAAATAGTCGTACGTCGTGCGGAAGAACTTTCGCGCTTCAAAGTCCTCCATCGAGAAGGCCTTGACGATCCGCATGTTGGAGACGTTCTCCTCGAGCACCGAGTTGACATCGGCCATCCGCTCCTGTGTCCGCTCGGAATACCTTCGCAATTTCTTTCCGATGTACCAGATGAAAACAAAGACCGCCGGCAGACAGATCATCGCCAGCAGAGTCAGTTTCCAGCTGAGAATGAACAGAAAGGCGGTGAAGACGATGGCCATGATACCGTCGGTCACCAGCCGGTTAAAACCGATATCAATCGCCTCGTTGAGCACCACCACGTCGTTGGTCACCCGCGCCATCACCTGACCGGTGCGGCGGCGATGAAAGTAATCGAGGGACAATCGCTGGTATTTTTCGAACAATCGGTTGCGAAAGTCCTTCATGACCGACTGCTGTACCCAGGCCATGAAATACCCCTGCAGATACAAGAACAGATTCTTGAGCAGGGTCACGACGACAATAACGACGCAAAAGAGAACGAGCGTATGCTGTCTGTCCGGCGCGCTGACCAGATCATCGACCCACCCCTTCATCGTCTCTTTCAGCGACCCGGCAACGGCCGTGGCCTGATGCAGTACGCTCGAGGCCGCGCTGGAATCTGCCGCCGTCCCCGAAGTCGGCGTCGGCGACATGAGGTTGAACCCTGCGACATCACCGGTGTTGAACAGGGTGGTCAAGAGGGGACCGGCCATCCAGACCAGCATCCCGGAAAAAAGCGCATAGAGCGCCGCCGACACCGAGGCGGTGATCAGGTGCCGCCAGTACGGGCGCAATACGGAGAAACTTCGAGTATATATGTTCACCAGTTCATCTCAGCTTCATTGCAATCAAGTAACATCGCGGGTTGCGCCCCGATTGTCAACGTGTGACGGGATGCCGTCAGCGGTCGATCCGATGTGCGTCAACGGGATGCGAGAAGCCGAACCGTGATCTCGGCACCCGGGCGCGGGGCTGATACTCGCGACGCACGGCGGTCAGAGTGGTGCCGCGACCGTCATCATATCTCAGCTCCACTGGCCGCCAACCGGCCACGGTGCGACGGTACGTCAGTTCCAGCGACCACCGGCAATCCACGCCGCGAATACGGAACACGCTCCGGTCCCTGTCGGAAGAAATCTGATCCAGGTTCAGCCCGGAGTCCAGCGCCAATGAATCCGGCGATACAAACATCAGCCGTACGGGATCGAAATGCGGGAGAGTCAGCGCGCAATCACCGGTGGAAAGGATCGAAGAATGCGAGTCATCGACAAACTCGTTGGTGGACGGAAAATACACTTTGAGTGAATCTTTCGATGCCACGCCGCTGAGCGCCCCTTTCCCCAGATACCCGCGCCCGGCCAGTCCGACAACCGAATCGGTGGCATACATTTCCAGCCGGAAGGAATTCGTCTTGCCGCGCTGTTTGAGCACCGCGTCGAACAGGTACGCTTCGGCCACCACTTTTCCATCGGTGGCCGTGATTTTCTGTTCCGGAGAGACCGTCGAAGACCGTCGCCCCGCACAGGACCAGCCGTTCCACACCAGCAGGCAGAACCATGCGAGTCGCAAGGCCGATGTCACGTGACGGTACGTCATATCCAACTCCCCTTGTTACACGAGCGTCCAGCCGGTGAACAGGGTGATGACACGGACAACAATCGGCCCGATGATCACCCAGGTCAGGCCGGTAAAGATGATGATCATGAGGAGAATCGGCGCCACCATGTCAAACCGGTGGAAATATTCTTCATAT
Source organism: Candidatus Zixiibacteriota bacterium (assembly GCA_016213305.1). GTDB lineage: Bacteria > Zixibacteria > MSB-5A5 > GN15 > FEB-12 > JACRAV01. Next base: position 5,035 of record JACRAV010000288.1, read on the forward strand.
TCGGCCGGGAGCAGATTGCGGAGCACATGGGAGCCGTCGAGCGGAAATAGGGGTATCAGGTTGAAGAACGCCAGCGAAACATTCACGATCACGATCCGCTCCAACAGCGACTCCATCACCGGCGACAGGACAATCGACTGGGCGGTCACCAAGCGGGCCACGATCCCGAATATCAGGCCGAGACCGAGATTCGACAGTGGACCGGCGGCGGATATCCAGAAATCGGCGACGCGGGGATGGCGCACATAGCGCAGATCAACCGGCACCGGCTTGGCCCAGCCGAACCGCAGACCCGACAGGAAGAACGACAACGTCCCCCAAATATCGAGATGGGCGATGGGATTGAGGGTAAGGCGCCCCAAATCGCGGGCGGTCGTGTCACCGAATTTGAGGGCGCTCCAGGCATGAAAGAACTCGTGGACTGTGAGCGAAAACATGAACACCGGCACGGAAATCAATGCCTCTCGAAGAAAGTCCTGCGAAATCACGCGCTATCTCCACTCCATAATTATTGTACCGTCGAAATATTCTCCCGGTTGGGGCCCGAATACAAGCTTTACTTTTTCCGGGGACCGGAGACGGCGGGTGAAGCGGCATCAATAAACCGCCACAAGTGATCCACCGCCTTGCGGATACCTATCCTCGGAGTGCGGACAATTTCTCCGGGTTTTTCGCCCAGGTCCTCGATGAACAGCCGGTCTCCCAGCAGATCAAGTCCTGAATGCGACACGGTAAGACCGAATGATCGGCACAATCGCCCCGGCCCGCTCAGCAGAAGATGATTAGCAATCTTGGGCGACGTCTTTGCCATCGCCTCCATACCCTCGACCGGTTCGGCGGCCCGAATGAGAATAGCCGCAGGGAAATCCTTTTTCTCAGTCACGACGTTGAGACAATGATACATGCCATAGATGAAATAGACGTAGGAGTACCCCGGCGGGCCATACATAACGGCATTTCGTCCGGTCAGCCCAGGAGCGGCGTGGCAGGCCGGATCATCCTCCCCGATGTACGCCTCCACTTCGACAATTTTCCCCGACAACCGCTTACCGCGCCGCACAAACACCAGAGTCTTTCCGAGCAG
>JACRAV010000289.1 GCA_016213305.1 Candidatus Zixiibacteriota bacterium
ATGACCGAATTCAGACGATCGCCCAACCATCGTCGATGGTATCCATTGACGACTATTACGCCACGCATACACGGCCTCGCAATTCATCATGCAGGACGGTGATGGGTCGCTTTCTCCAGTCGGTATCAAAGCAAAACCGGAGGATATTGGGCAGATAATCGCGCAGGTGTCGGGGCGAAATGCCCGCTGAATCAAGCAGGGACTCTCGCCGTTGCGAGTCAAAATGGCGGGTGATAGACATGTAGGGATGGTAGGCATTCAGGGGCGAAGGCCTGCCAATCGGGCGCTCCTCCTCAGGACTCCAGATTATGCCGATCGGGCGCGACCCCGCCGGACGCCCGGTCATATCGAGAACGGATTCAACGATTTCGCCGACCGTCATGCACCGCCCCGGGCCGGCCGTGAGATGGACCACGGCATCCGAAGAGGATTGTGGTTTGGTCAGAAGGCAGGTGATGGCGTCGGCCACGTAGTCGGTTGAAACAACATCGAGCGGCGTGTCCGGCGAACAATAGAACTTCGTCACCCGCCCCTGCGCGATCCAGCGCAGAGGGGTGTACATCACATTGCAGGAAACAATTCTCCCCGACTGTGAATCACCGACGACGATGGATGGCCGGACAATTGTAATCGGGAGATCTCCGAATTCCCGGTGAATCATTAATTCCGTTTCCCACTTGCTTTGTTCATAGCTGTTGGTGAATTCGGCCACGAATTCGCTGTCATTTTCGAAAATCATGCCCGACCGCACCCCGCACACATAGGCGGTACTCACATAGACGACGCGGTGAAGCGTTCCACGCTCATGCGCGGCATGGGCCAGATTGAACACCTGTCGGGCACCTTCGCAGTTTATCTGACGGGCGGCTTCGATCGGCAGAGTGAACTGGGTCGAAGCCGCGGCGTGCGCAATGAGCGATACCGAAGATATCAGTCGCTCGTACTCCATCGCTCGCAGTCCAAGATACGGCTCGGTGATATCGCCGCACAGGATCTGAAGTTTGGCCTGACCCGTCATATCTATTGACCGGCCGGTAGCAAGCATGAGTGCTTCCTCGATCCGGCTCATTCCCTCTTTTTGAGACCGCGCTCTAACGAGGACGGCGACACTCCTGATATCATCCCGCTTGAGCAGTGTGGCTAACAGAGGCGCGCCCAGATTTCCGGTAGCTCCGGTGAGCAGGACTGTATCAGACATGGTCAACTCCTTTCATCTTCCTGTGTGAACATGACAGGCGTCGAAAAGGCAACTGGCGTGCCATCGCCGTATTGACGCCTTTGCCGGAGTAAGTTGATGAAAGACAATGGCCTGCAAGGACTGGTGGATGGAGCGGACGGATAGTTACCGTCGCGGGTGGATAGTTACTATCCGCGGTGGCGTTGTTAGAGCAATGGTAACACTTAATTGTGATCAATCGTTGCCGCGCATCCCGTAACGGGCCATTTTATCCTTCAATCCTTTGCGCGTCAGGCCCAGCGAGTTCGCCGTGCGCATGATGTTGTTGTCGTTCTCGGACAGGGTCGCCGCAATGAGTGATCTCTCCAGTTTCTCGACTGCCTGCCGAAGCTGGCCGTGGGGCGCCCCCAGGCCGGGGGACTCGGCAACGGCATCCAGGATTTCGGGAGAGAGGTGGTGGAGTTCAATACTGGCTGACGGATTGCAGACCACCGCCGCACGCTCCAGTTCGTGCTCGATCTGGCGCACATTCCCCGGCCAGTGGTAGCGGATCAGGGCGTCAAGCGCCTCCGACGAGATCGACAGATCGGGGTTTCCCGTTTTCACCCTCAACCCGGCCAGACAATGGGTGACCAGCAGGGGGATATCATCACGCCGCTCCCGAAGCGGTGGAATCTCTATGGTAAAGGTATTGAGTCGGTAAAACAGATCCTCGCGGAAGTTACCACGGGTAATTTCCTCCCTGAGGTTCTTATTCGTGGCCGAAAGCACACGTACGTTGACTGTTTCGGTTTTGCTGGAACCGACCGGTCGGATTTCGCCGTGCTGTATCACGCGAAGTATCGCCGCCTGCGTCGAGAGAGGGGCGTCCCCAATTTCATCAAGAAAGATCGTCCCATTCTGGGCCTCGCGAAACAGCCCCGGCTTGTCCCGATCGGCGCCGGTGAACGCTCCCCTGATATGGCCGAACAGTTCCGACTCGAGAAGAGATTCGGTTTTGATACCGCAGTTTTTCACCACAAACGGCTTTCCGCGACGGGCGCTGTTGGCGTGGATGGCGCGGGCGATCAATTCCTTGCCGGTGCCGGTTTCCCCGGTGATCAACACCGGGGAGTCGTTTACACAGAATTTCGAGGCCAGAGTCAGGACGCGGCGCATACCGGGGGAGGTACCGATAATCCGCTCGAACGCAAACCCGGTCTGAAGTTCGGTCCGAAGCTGGGCATTTTCCTCCTGCGTTCTTTGTAGCGACATTTCCAGCAGTTCATTCTTTGAGGCCAGCTCGGTGAGCAGTTTGGCATTGGCCAGAATCTGCGCCGACTGCGCCGCCAAAATTCCAGCGAGGCGGCACTGGTCGTCGGTAAAGGCCGGTTTGGCGCTCGAACGCACCAGCGAAATAAGGCCGATAGCTTCGTCGCGCACCAACAAGGGACAGCAGATGGCCGATTTGTACCGACCATTATCCGAATTGAGATCGCCGAAACGATTGTCGGCGTCAAGGTCGTCGACGCGAAGCACCTGTTTGTGAGAAAGTACCCACCCGGCCAGCGATTGGCTGATCTTAAAGGGAAGCTCATCACCGCGCGGCTGATTATTCCGGACCACGGTTCGCAGGGCATCCTCACCAAGTCGGGACACCATGCTGATGACTCCCTGATCAGCGTCGGTGGCTCGGGTCAACTCGGTCAGAATGATCGACATGATGTGGTTCAGCTCACGAATCTGGCAAATGCGACCAACCACATTATTTATCAGGCGCAACTCGTCCAAAGCGGTCTGCAACCGTCCCTGATCCGATCCTGTCTCGGTCATACTAAAATGATCTCCTCCCGCATGATATGCACTTCATAATACCCATGTGCCGACGCTTGGGCAAGGTCTCTGATGGCTTTGGTACACCCCTTCCGGCCACCGACTGGCCGCCACCTCGGCTACGAGATCGGCAGGGTCAAGATTACCGCTTGGAAGTTCGGCGAGCAATTATCACATAACGCGTTGTTAATTAACGTCTTAGGTCTTGCCGCTGAGGTATTCGGCAGATAGCGCAAAACTTCCTTGTGCTTTTTTTCACAAATATGACACTCAGGTGACATTCAAACTCCCGCCTTCTTTATAATGGACCGAGAAAATAACAAAACGGACACCAGTCGGAATAGCTATGAAGTTCGGAATTATCGGCACCTCAATCTGGCAACAGAACATGCCATTACTGGAGCGGCTCACCATCGACCGCGAGATCAGAACGATTGAACTGGCGCGGCTGAAAGAACTGATCGGGGCCGACGAACTGGTCTATCTGGCCACCTGCAACCGGGTGGAGTTCCTGTATGTATCTAAGGATCATCGCGATTCGGCCCGCCGACTACATCGTTTGATCGACTTCTTCTTCCGAGGAAAGGCGGACACCGCCTTCTTCCCCAACGATTTTTACCATTTTACCGACCGCGAGGCGATTCTTCACCTTTTCAGGACGGCCGCCTCGCTCGAATCGCTTGCGGTCGGAGAGACACAGATCGCGGGTCAGCTCAAGCAGGCCGCCCAGGATGCCGTTGATAGCGGTTTGAGCGGCGAGGGTTTATCGGCCATCATCGAGCGCGCCCTCCTCGTGGCCAAGCGGGTAAAGCGCGAAACGACCATCGGTTCGGGAGCAATTTCGATGGCTTCCTTGGCCGCGACCGAGCTGGAATCACACCTCCGACAGGTTCCGAATGCAACAATTGCGCTGGTCGGGGCCGGTCCGATGACCCGGAAAATGGCCAAGTATATTCAGGAAAAGAACATTGGCAATCTCCTTTTTGTGAATCGGACCATCGAAAAGGCCGAATTGCTGGCCGCTGAGTTCGGCGGGCAGGCGCGGACGCTCGGTGAGTTTGTGAACGCTTCCGGACCTGTTGACGCCATCGTCACCGCCACCGCCGCAACCGAGCCGGTGTTCGACAAAGACTTCCTGAATCGTCTTCCCCGCCGCGGCCATCGGGTAGTTTGTGTTGATCTTGCGGTCCCCCGCGATTTTTGCCCGGAATGCATGACCGACGAGCGAATCACCCTGATCGACATTCCGCATCTCAAATCGACCAGCGAAGGGAATCTTCGCCAGAAGTTCGTCGAAGTCAGCAAGGCCAATCAGATCGTTCGGGAAGCGGTCACCGAGTATCTGGCGGATCGTATCGAAGTGTCGCTCAAGCCGATTTTTCATGACAGTTATCGGGAGTCGCTGGCGCTGGCCAACCGGGCGCTCGACGACCTGTTCG
>JACRAV010000294.1 GCA_016213305.1 Candidatus Zixiibacteriota bacterium
ACTTGAACAGACACATTGACTATATCCATTACAACCCGGTCAAACACGGCCTTGTCGTCGATCCGTTTCTGTACCCGCACTCGACAGCGGGGGGGTACCTCGATAGGGGACTCTATCCAAGAGATTGGGGCGTTATCGACGTACCGAGTTGCGAAGGCGAATTCGGGGAATGAAAGAAGATGGCGGAACCAGAAGCGGTTCCGCCCTACAAAAATGTCTCTTTCAAAGAAATTGGAGTATTGTAGTTTCATCGGATTGTGACGGTGAATTCGGGGAATGAAAGAAGGCGGCGGAACCATTCAGCGGTTCCGCCCCACAACCCTATTCGGTCGTTCCTATATCTCCCACATGTCCGGCGTGCTTCGCTCAAACGTGGTGCGGAGAATCTCGCTGTTGATCGGATTGTAAAACACGGCCCGGTCAAGATACTGGTCGGCCTTCGTCCGCATGCCGGCATCGCCGCTGATCTCGGAAAGCTTCTTGTAATATATCGCCGCCAGCAATTGGATCGAAAAATCAGTTGGGTATAACTCGAGCAGTCTCGCCACCAGCGGCGCGCTGGCCGCCAGATTGCCGGTGTGGGCGTTCCAGTGATGGAGCGCAATCAGCGCCGACCGGTTGTTCGGGTGCGTCTGCAGGAACGCCTTGAGCTGCACATCGGGCAGAGTGTCGGCCACGACAAACATCGCGCGCACGCCCTTTTCATAGGCGGTCGGCTGGTAGCGCGGCGCGGCGGAGTCCTCGAACAGGTCCCAGACCGGAATGACATAGACGATATTATCGCGGAGCCAATAGCGGGCGACGATCGGAATATTGGTGAGACGCGGATCGGTCTTCGTCAAGTCGCGCCACAAATTCGACGGCAGGGCCAGATGAGTCACGCCATACTGTCGCAGGAGAGATTCCCCCTCGCCCAGCGGACTGGTGATAAACAGCGGAAAGTTCTTCACCGGCGTCGCCTGGGTGATGGCCGGGCCGTACTGGCCGCTGATCACCGCCTTCGGTCCCAGCAGATCGGCCATATCGGTGTTGGCGCCGCTGATGTTGTAAGTTCGATGCGATATCCAATGGTAATACAGACGACCGTCGTTGATTATCGTGAGCGTCAACGCGACAGCCCAGATAATAGTGACCAGTCGCCGGGATACGGCCAATTTTTTGCGGGAGAACAGGACGATCTCCGTCGCGGTCACCAGCACGGCAACCGGAAGCATCAGCCAGACCCATCGCCAATATGTTGCCAACGAAAGAGTGGTAAGCGTAAAGGGCGTCACCAGATGATAGATGAAATACCAGTTAAGCAGGACCAGCACAAGCCCCTGCCACCAGGCGACCTTCTGTCTGCGGCGAATCATATCGGGCGCCCGTAGCGACCAGACCGCCGCCAGGACGGTCATCGGTATGATGAGCAGAAACTGATACCGGAGCGGGCGATAGTTGAAAATCGAAAGCACGACAATCCATGCCACCATCCACGAGGCCATGAAGGCACTCACTTTACGCACCCGCGGATTTTGCTCGCGGAAGAATATCATCCAGAGCAGTGACAAATAGGCCAGCGCAGACAAGAACGGCGTATATTCGTGCAGGCCGGTGCGGGCGTACGACATAAGGTTTTCAAAAAATCCGATCGGCGAGCTGAGTCCGTGGGGAAACTGGTGCCCCTCCGCGCCATGAGCCCAGACAAAGGAGATGATCTCAATCCGGCCGTGAAAGACAAGGGAGAAAACAGCCAGCCCGGCGGCGGTTGAGGCGATCAGGGTCCCGATAAGTGTGCCCCGGCGTTCGGTCTTCTCGGTCAGCCACCAGACAACCGGGCCGACCAGCAGGATTACCCCGAACATCTTCCCGAAAAAGGCCGCCACGGCGATCAAAAGGCCCAGCGTCGCGCTCATGGCAATCGAGTCTGATCGCCAGAAGAACAGGCCAATAAACAGCGAAATCAAGAAAAGCAGGGCGTTTTCGGAAAACGGGAAGTGGCCGTAGAGTATCAATACGAAATTGAAGGCCAGGAACACGGCAATAATCAATATTTCCCTGGGCGATAGATGGCGTGCCAGCGCCGCCAGGGTAATGACCAGCCCAAGCACGCTTAGCAGTGTCCCGGTCAGGGCCGATGTCACCAGCGAGAGGCCGAACGACGAATAGAGGAAAAAAGCGACGCCGGTGATAAGCGAAGTCTTGAAGGCCTGCCAGTGTTCGTATCCGAAAAGCGTCCACTGACCGAAAAGCGCATGGTTCTTGGCGTAAAGTGTCAGAAAGCCGCTGTCGGTGGTGAAATCCTGACTGGCATCGGCAAACCGGGCCGGGGCGTCGGCATCAAGATCATACAGTCTCAGCGCCAGACCAACGGCCAGGGCGATGGCCAGACCAAGAGCTGTCCACCGGGAATATCCCGACGATTGATTGACGGGAGAATCGTCGATTGTTCTGTGTGCCGGCTTTGCCATATCACCTGTCGATCAGGTGACAATATAATGCGCTCCGATAAGAGATACAGCCGGAAAAGCAGGCGCCACGGAGCGCCCGCTGTCAGGTGCTTGCCCGATGGCCGGATTCCATCCAGGGCGGCAGAATCCGGCTCAGTACCGCCAGGATGATAAATGGCGTGATCAACAGCACACCCGAAACCAGAATCCCCTCGAGGCCGAAGACATCCAGCTTGTAGGTCGTCAACCCGCGAAGCGACTTGGAGAACAGCTGTCCGCCGATCACTACATTCCAGCGGGTGCTGAAGATGCCGAGTTGCACCAGCAGGGCCGCGAACAGATAGGTGACGCGCTTCATTTCATCGGGGAACCTCCCGAATCGCGCCATGGCGATGGAAAAGATCGGCAGAAGGGTGCCGAGCATGATCTGGGTGACAATCAAGCTGATAAACAGCCGGCTGGAAATCATATCCGAGAGAATGTGAATGGACTCTTCGGATTCGTACAACCGCTGAATGAAATCGAGAAGTTCCAGCGAAAAATCGACAATCAGCGCGTAGAACAGCAGTTCCGCCAGCCGGTTCAGGCAGGGCATGGAAATCTCTTTGACCCGGAACATGCTCGTGACCATGTAGATCAAAAGAACCATCGCGATCCCGGAGACAATGGCCGAGAACAAGAACACAATCGGCATGAGCACCGAACTCCACCAGGGGTTGGCCTTGACCGAGCCGAAAATAAACCCGACATACCCGTGGAGCAGGAAGGCCGACGGGATACCTATGATCGTGATGATCCGGCCGACCTTATCGTCGAACTTGAGCGCCTTTTCAGACACATCGGTTGTCCCCAGCGACAGCACTTTGTACATCAGGCGGGTAAGCGCCGCTTTCTTGGTCTTTGACCACTCGATGAAGTTGCGCCGGTAATCGAACCAGATTTCCAGCAGAAGCACAACCATGAGGTACCAGGCGTACACAAAGCCGAACATGGCCATCGCTGATTCGGAATGCGGGGTCAGAAACATTTCATACGAACGCTCCGGTTTGCCCAGATGAGCCAGCAACGGAAGCGGGGCGATGAGAAGAAACGACAGGGCCGTCAACAGCGACAGCCGATAGACAGGTTGAAGCACTCGGACGTTGAACACCCGCTCGAGCGACGCCAGAATAAACGCGCCCGCCACCAGTCCGGTCAGATACGGATAGATGACAATGAGAATACTCCAATGAAGTTCGGCTTCGTTCGGGTACATGTACCCGGTAACATGGGGCATTTCGGCCGCGGCCTGGGTGACTGCGTGAAGGTCCATACCTATCTCACCTCCATGTCGGCGCCGGAGTAATAGACTTTCGGCTTGGTATTCAGGTACGCTTTGAGAACCGTGACATTGCCGAACCGCATAAACCTCCAGATGGGGGAACTGCGGTGACCGGCCTCACCGAATACCCGGGTTTGGGTGGGGCAGACTTCAACGCACGCCGGAAGCAGACCTTTGGTGATGCGATGGTAGCAGAAAGTGCACTTGTCGGCGGTCTTCGTTTCGGGATGCAGATACCGCGCGCCATAGGGGCAGGCCTGGATGCAGTACCGACAGCCGACACAATAACTCTCATCAACGAGTACAACACCGTCGCGGGAGACAAAGGTGGCTCCGACCGGGCAGACCTGCACACAAGGGGCATTCTCACAATGATTGCACAGCTTGGGAACGAAATAGGTACGAAGGACTTCCTTGTCACCTTTGTATTCAGGGAATCCGTCAATACCGCCGTTGGGGGAATCAACAATCGCGTCGCCCTCGGGCGGACAGATATACCGTTCCACCCATGTGCGGTAAAAGAACGGTTCGCGGGGAACATGGTTTTCGTTTTTGCAGGCATCGGCACACCGGCCACACCCGATACATTTGTGAATATCCACGCCCATGGCATAGTTGTGCTTGGTCGGATCGTACCCCGGCGGCGGTTCGGTGGCCGAATCAGATTGAGCGAGAAGATTCTCGGGGCTGAAGGCCGACAGGAAAAACATCCAGACCGGCAGGCGACGAGCCATCGAATCGAGAAAATCACGGCGTTCCATCGAGGGTTGCTTGGGACTCATTTCGTGGCCTCCGGATCATGCGGGTAGTGGCAGTCCCAGCACATATATCGTCCACCATGACTGGCCATGTCAATTCTGGGTGCTTCCTCAATCCCGCCGGTAGCGTCCTTGCCGTGGCACTTGCCACAGATGTCGCGGGAGGTCGGTTTCTCGGCCCGACTCAGCCGCGGCTGGGTAATATGGTCTTTGGGCACCTCGTGACAGGTGTTGCACTGGAGATCGGTATGGTGGGAGACCGCCTTTTGATTGGCGATACCCGCGTGACAGGCGGAACAGTCCCCCGGCGGGCGGGGGGTGGTCGGCTTATGTGGATCATGGCATCCAACACAGGCCTTACCCGGGTTGTGCATATTCGGCAGAATCTGGGGGAACCCGGAAGGCCGCGATACATTGTAGCCATGGCAAAGGATGCAGAACTCCCGGCCGTGGGGCTTGGCGGGCTTGAACTTATCCTGATCCTCGACATGCTGACCGGCCGGGCCATGACAAGTTTCGCATGACAGCCCTTTGTGGAATGACGACTGTTTGGCAGTGAATATGTCGTCATGGCAGTCCACGCAGGCCTGATACCCGGCATACGACACCGGCAAAGCGGCGATCTCGTCAACCGCGTCAGCCCGATAATGTCCATGCTCGCCGAATGTATCGGGGACAAGGAAGTGTCTGATCACCAGCAGGCCGGTTATGCCTGCGGCAAAGATAATGGCCAGGGGGATTACCTGTTGCGGAACACTGGATGCTTTTATGGTCATTTTACTCTTGCTTTTCTTTCATTACGGGGTATATTGTATACAAAGGTGGTCGGAACTGTCAATAAATTTCTCCGATCATTTGATAATTTAATCGGGACGCGCGCACAATGCGCACTTCGCAGTATGATATTGTTGATGTGCGCCCAGCCACGCGTTGATCATAAGCGTATCCCGAACCGTATCGACAGACATTCGCCGCAGGCGTAATAGAACAAACATCGGATTGACCGCCCGGAACCTGTGTTCCAGCGGGCGGGTCGATTGCCATGTTTGAGACGTGAACGCGCAACTCAGGTTGCAGATGGCGGCAGTCATTTCCGACTGCCGGCAGATGCTCTGAACATATCCGGTGAGGTTCGGTATGAGTTTCTGGTTGATTCTGGTTCTGCTGATCATGGTCGCCGCGTTGATCAGCGCGGCCGTGCTGTTCGGCATGACCTGGTCGGACATGCGTCAAATGCGGCAACAGCAATAGCCGCATTTCACCATTCGAGTCGGCCCTCCGGGATTGTCCCCCGTCTGTTCCGGGGATCTGACTTCGGTATGTGGAGCGTTTTCGCCGTATCTTCGGGCGGAACTCACTCCATCACAAATCTCAACCCATAATGAAGAAGG
>JACRAV010000295.1 GCA_016213305.1 Candidatus Zixiibacteriota bacterium
GCGGTTGCTGGTCAATAAATACTATGTCGATGAAATCTACGGCGCGGTGATTATCCGGCCGGTGGTGTATCTCTCGGTATTTCTATGGAAGATAGTCGATGTGATCGTCATCGACGGTTTCCTCAACGGTCTGGCGGTGGTCTGGCGCGAGATCGCCGAGACCTTCAAGCTGGTCCAGACCGGGCGGGTGCGCAGTTATGCGACGGTCTTTTTGATCGGCGTGCTGGCGGTGGTGGCGTATTTTGCAGGATGGTTCGGCTATGCCCATTGACCTTTTGAGCTTTGTCATATTCTTCCCGCTCATCGGCGCCCTCCTGCTGTTGCTGGTGCCGTCGAAGGCGCAGGACACGATCAAAGGGGTCACCCTGATCGTCGCCTTCATCACCATGTTGCTTTCGTTCTGGGTCTGGGCACAGTTCGACGAGGTGGCCAGCGGGATGCAACTCGAAGTCAACATCCCCTGGATCAGTTCGTTCGGCATTAACTATCATCTGGGGATTGACGGCATCTCGCTGTTGCTGATCGTGCTGACCACGGTGCTGACCGTGCTCTGTGTCCTGGCGTCCTGGTGGTCGGTCACCCATGCGGTCAAGGGGTATTTCATCTCGATGCTGGTGTTGACGTCGGGGATGATCGGCACTTTCTGTTCGCTCGACCTGTTCTTATTCTACGTCTTCTGGGAGATCATGCTCATCCCGATGTATTTCATCATTGGATTGTGGGGCGGGCCGCGGCGGGTCTATGCCGCGATCAAGTTCGTATTGTTCACCATGGCCGGCTCGGTGCTGATGCTGGTGGGTATTCTGTACCTCTATTTCGCTTATCTGGGGTTCAGCGGCGAACGGTCGTTCGATCTTATGCGCATTATGCAGATGCCGATTGCCTATCAGGCCCAGCTGTGGCTGTTTGGCGCGTTTGCCCTCGCCTTCGCCATCAAGGTCCCGCTGTTTCCCTTCCACACCTGGCTTCCCGATGCCCACGTGCAGGCCCCGACAGCCGGATCGGTCATTCTGGCCGGCGTTCTCCTGAAGATGGGAACCTACGGCTTCCTGCGGTTCTGCCTGCCGCTCTTTCCGCAGGCGACCATCACCTACCTGCCGTATATCAGCGTGCTGGCGATTATCGCGATCATCTACGGAGCTTTGGTCTCGATGGTCCAGCGCGATATCAAGTCGCTGGTCGCGTTTTCCTCGGTGTCGCATATGGGGTTTGTCATGCTGGGGATGTTCGCGCTCAACGTACAGGGACTCCAGGGATCGATTCTCCAGATGGTCAACCATGGCGTTTCAACCGGGGCGCTGTTCCTTATCGTCGGGATGATTTACGAGCGCCGCCATACGCGGATGATCGAAGATTTCGGCGGGCTGGCCATCTCGATGCCGGTTTTTTCGACCTTCTTTATGATCGTCATGCTCTCTTCGATCGGCCTGCCGTTCACCAATGGATTCGTGGGCGAATTTCTCATTCTGCTGGGCACCTTCGCGGCCAACGGCTGGTATGCCACTTTCGCGGCCAGCGGCGTCATTCTGGGCGCCTGTTACATGCTCTGGATGTACCAGCGAGTGATTTTCGGAAAGATTACCAAACCCGAGAACGAAAAGCTCAAGGACTTGAGCGTACGCGAGCGGGTCATTTTGATTCCGCTGGTTGTGCTGATCTTCTGGATCGGCCTCTATCCGTCGCCGTTTCTTAATCGAATCGAACCGGCGGTGCTGAAAATACTGGAACCGTTCAACAAACCGAAAATTACACAGGTGATCACACCTGATCCACCGGTGATGCCTAACGGGCAGGTGGTCCCCGGATCGGGTCGCAATGGAGAGATCAAATAGGAGCGTACCGATGGATGTAACGATCTTCACGAAGCAAGGGTGCCCGTATTGCGCCGCCGCCAAGAAACACTACGGCGATATCGGGGTGGCCTACAAGGAAATCGACGTCAACGTCGAGCCGGGGGCGAAGGAGAAGGCGCTCGAGTTAAGCGGCGGCAAGCGGATTGTGCCGGTAATTGTCGAAGACGGCCGGGTGACGCTCGGCTTTGGAGGTGGCTGAGGGTTCTAGCCACAGCGGCGGTCGCCGCTGGAGTATATGATGACTGATTACGTTTCGACGCTCTCAATCGATCTGCGGCTGGTCCTGCCGGAGGTGGCGCTGGTGATCGCGGCCTCGCTTATCCTGCTGGTGTCGTTTCACCGCAAGGCCAACAGCCTGGCGGTTCTGCTGGCCACCGCCGGCTTGCTGGCGGCCCTTCTCTTGTCCATGAGGCAATGGGACAATCCCTCAGCCGGGTTTGCCGGGATGGTCATGGCCGACAATTTCGGAGTGATGTTCAAGGTGTTGTTTTGCCTTGGGTCCCTCATTACGATCCTCATTGCCTATCGATTCATGCAGGAAAAGGGCATCGAAAAGCCGGAATTTTACTCGCTGTTGCTGTTTTCGACCATGGGGATGATGGTCATGGCCAACTCCACCGATTTGGTGGTGATGTTCCTCGGGCTGGAGATCATGTCGGTTCCGCTGTATGTGATAGCCGGATTCGCGCGGCATCTGCCGCAATCGAACGAGGCGGGGGCCAAGTATTTCATCATGGGGGCGTTTGCCACCGCCTTTCTGCTGTTGGGAATTGCATTTCTCTTTGGGGCGGCCAAAACCACCGACCTCCGCCTGCTGGTGGCCAATTTCAGCTATATCGCCTCGACCTCCGGCACGTATTTGTACGCCGGCGCGGGGCTGATTTTGATCGGGTTCGGTTTCAAAGTAGCGGCGGTGCCGTTTCATACCTGGGTCCCCGATGTATATCAGGGGGCGCCCACACCCGTGACAGCGTTCTTCTCGGTCGGCCCTAAGGCGGCCGGTATCGCAGTCCTTTTGCGGATATTCCTCTATGGACTGGGCGCGATGCCTGAACTGACCACCGCTTTCTGGGTGCTTGCGGTGCTGACCATGACGGTCGGCAATATACTTGCCATCAGACAGGATA
>JACRAV010000298.1 GCA_016213305.1 Candidatus Zixiibacteriota bacterium
AAACTGAAATGATCCCCGGCGCCGGTGAACACGATCAGCTTCACCTGCTTCTCCTGCGCAACGCCGTCGAGCGCCCCCTGCAACTGCGTCATCATTTCGGCGTCGAGCACATTCCCTTTCGGGGCGTTCAGCGTGATCCACGCCACCTGCCGATCATGACGATACTCTGAAAGAATCTTTTCAGCCATGGCTACTACTTTGGCAATATGGCGTTGAGCATCTCGTCATTCCAGGGATGCCCCTCGGCCAGCATCTGCCGGAGTTTGACGAAATCAATCTCGCGGTTTTCCTTCGGACCCTCGTTGAACGCCCGGAACCCGGCTTTCGCCTCGGTCATCATATTCAGCCCCAGCCAGTCTCGGTTGGACTGCTGGTTGCGATCCCAGTGCTCCAGCTTCTTCTTTCGCATGCTGTTGAGCGTTTTGTTTATGCAGTCCGGCATCATATACAAAAGTTTCGTGGCCATGGCGTTTACCGCCTTATCGAGCGGCTCAAGATCGATTTGACCCTTCGCCATAAGCTCCTTCGCCGCCGCCGCCTCGGCTCCCGACTTGCGTTTGCCGTACACCATTTCCCCGGAATCGTCCAGCCAGCGATCGGTGACTACTTGCGGATTGCGCACAACCTTGCCGTCGATCTTAAGCACCGGCACGACCTCGGTGATCAGCCCGATCGTCTTCGCTTCGTATGCCGTCCACATCTCGCACAACGTGCAACTGAACATCGCCCGTTCGATGCCGACATACAGGTGCAGAAAATCGGTGCTCCCGCCGTCCGGAGCCGAACCGTGCTTGGGACCGGCCTGACCGAACACCGCCAGATCGCTGGCAATCGAGAAATCGCAGGCCATGACGATCTCCTGACCGCCCGCAATACGCATCCCGTTCACCCGGCAGATCACCGGCTTGTCGCACATCAAAATCGTCGTGATCATATCGTTGAACAGACGCATGTATTGTTTGTACTCCAGTGGCCGACCGGCATAATACTCGGCGTACTCCTTCGTATTGCCGCCGGTGCAGAACGCCTTGTCGCCCACCGCCGAGAAAACGACGGTTACCACCGACCGGTCATTCGACGCTTTCCGGAACGCCAGGATAACCTCTTTCACCGCCGCGGTCGTGTACGAATTGAACTGCTTGGGATTGTTGAGCATGATCCAGGCGTTGTACAGTCCGGCCACCGGCTTCCCCGTCTTGTCCAGGCAGGGGCGACGCTCATAGATGATCTCTTTGAAATCGACTTCGACAATATCATGACTGACTAATTGGTGACTCATTCTCCCGCTCCTCGTCCTTGTAATGTTCAGATGTCCGCCCGCCGCTCATGGCGACCGGACAGATATTCATTCCTATCCACTCTCAAAAATCCGGTATCAGCACCGCCCGCCGTGACACCTTGTGCGCCAGCGCGTCCTGAAACACCGTGTTGATCTGCGACATCGGCCGCGTCTGCGTGAACGGCTTCAGTTTCAGTTTTCCCTTGGCCACCAGGTCGATCACCTCGGCGTACAATTCCGGACGACATCCCCAGGTGCCGATGATGTTGGCGTCGAACGCCATCAGATTCGAAAGCCGCATGTCCAGCTTGTCCAGCGTGAACCCGACCACCGACAACGTCCCGGCCGTCCCCAAAAGAGCAAACGCCAGTTCCTGACCCGGCTTGGTGCCGGAACATTCGTAGATTTTCCAGCTGTGCGACGGCGCCCCCAGTTTCTTGCACTGCTCCTTGACTTTCTTCTTGATCCCCTTGATATCCAGCCCGGCGGCGCAAACAGTCGATGTTACACCCACCTGAGCCAGTTGATCGAGCTTGTCCTGCGCAATATCAATCGCGATAACCTTGCCACCCATGATATTTGCCAATTGCGCGGCATAGATACCGATCCCGCCGACCCCGATTACGACCGCTAGGTCACCCGCCTTGAGATCGCTCTTTACGATCACCTGGTACGGTGTGGAGACCGCGTCGGCGATCACCGCCAGTTCCGCCAGCGAGTGTTCGGCCAGCGCCGACTCGGATACCGGCACCAGATACTGCGACGGCACCACCGCATGGCTGGCGAACCCGCCGTCAAAATCATTGCCGGGCATCAGCTGTTTCTGGCAGATATTCCCGCGTCCCCGCTTGCACAGTTCGCACTGGCCGCACGGAAGAACCGCGGGGACAATTACCTTTCTGCCTTTGACCGGCGATGGCCCCTCTATCACGGTGCCGGATATTTCGTGTCCCAGCACCAGCGGCAACTGGTGGCGGGTCGGCACTCCCGCGTGCCAGAAGCTCAGATCGGTGTGGCAGACGCCGCACCCGGCCACCTGCACGATGGCGTCATCCGGCTTAAGCTCCGGCACCGGCAGAGCCACCTTCGCCAGCGGCGCATCGATGGCCGTCATTTGATAGGCCTGGATTAAATTCATGGTTCTATACACCTCCCGGAATATGTTTCGAACGCTCTCTTGCCTGACTGTCTCCCGACTCCGCCGCATGTGATTCGCGGGCCAGCGCCGCCGCGCCCGTCGCCACGCTGAACTGCGGCTCGGCCACCATCTGAACCTGTGTACCGATCGCGCCGGCCAGCAGTTCACCCAGATACGGATGATAGGCAATCACACCCCCGCAGATGAACAGCGGCAGGTCGCGCTTGAGCGGAAGCTTGCAGATCCGGTCTACCACCGACAGATAGATGCCTCGCGCAATTTCCTCGATCGGCGTACCCGCGAATTTCCAGCCGAGTATCTCGCTCTTGGCGAACACCGTGCAAAAACTGTTCATCACCCGGGGCGATGTCGATTTCCGCGCCAGGTCGCTCATCTCGGCGATATCCAGCTCTGCCCGCGCCGCTATTTCGGTAATAAACGTTCCGGTGCCCGCCGAGCATTTGTCGTTCATGAAGAAATGCACCACCCCGCCCCGCTCGTTGCTCTCCACGATTTTGATATCCTCGCCGCCGATATCCAGAATGCATTTGGCGACCGGGTGTTCAAGATTCACCCCCGCCGCCGCACAGACCAGTTCGGTCTTCTGTATCGCGCTCTCGATACTTTTCCGGCCGTATCCGGTGCTACAGACGCCCGCGATGCGGTACCTCTCGTGGATAAGATTCCATTGCTCGTCAAACGCCGTCCGCCGCCGACTGAGCGTGGGTACCACCGACCGATAGACAACCTCATCAGTCCCGCCAAGCACGACAAACTTGGTGTACGAGGACCCAAGGTCGATACCCAGAAAATGCGGTGATGATGTCTTCGGCGCGCTCATCTGCTATTCCCGTCGCTTTTCCAATAAATGAATGAGAGCGGTTACCGATTGATTGAGCGGCGTCGGCAAACAGTGCTTTCGGCCGTACTGCATGATCTTGCCGTTCAGGTATTCTATTTCGGTCGGGTCGCCGTTCTCAAGATCGACCAGCATCGAGGGGCGGTGGTGTCCGGCGTTCTTCAGATACCGAATACAGAACCGGCGGAACTTGTGCCCCAGCTCGATCCGCTCCATCTCCGCCACCCGTACCGACTCGTCGATAATCCCTTCGACCAGCTCCAGCGTCCGAGGAAAATCCATCACTTCCTTCATCGTCCGCCGGGTGAGGGCACAGATGGCGGACAACGAGGCGTTCAGAATCGCCTTTTCCCAGACATAATCCTGAATATCTTCGGGAATTTCGGTGTCAAGTTTGGCCGAGTTCAGCAGATCGACAACCCGCTTGGCCATCCCGTTGCCGGCGTCGGTGATTGATGCGATGTAATTCGGCGGATTGAAAAAACTGACATGCACCGTATGATTGTCCGCCATGTTGCCCGCAAAATTCACCACCATGCGGAGCGTGCGCTGGTCGCCGAATGTCTGCCCGACCTCCACTTCGTTGTCGATGCCGTTCTGGGCGCACATGACGTGGAGCGTGCCGTTGTCGATCTCGCGAATCTGTTTGATCACTTTCGGATTGTCAGGCGTCTTCACCGCTATGATGATCAGTTCCGGGTCGTGCATCCCCAGCTCCTGCACCGTGTAGCAGGCATGGTCGATCTTCACCTGTTTCTCGATCGTGTGGGTCAGCCGGATCCCTTTTGCCTTGATGGCGTCGATCTTTTCGGGAAACACGTCGCACGGGATGACCATCGCCCCGGCTTCCTTCAGGTGCGCCGCCAGCGTCGAGCCGACCGGGCCGGTTCCGATGATACCGACGCGCAACTTGTTGTTG
>JACRAV010000299.1 GCA_016213305.1 Candidatus Zixiibacteriota bacterium
AGCAACTCATGCGGGTGCACCAGCAGGTGGCGGGGAACATCGTTCACATGTAAGCAGACTTGTTGCATCGTAAGCTATACTCTCTCCAGTAACATGGCCACACCCTGGCCGTGGCCGACACACATCGAGGCCACTCCGTACCGCTTCTTTTCCGATGCCAGCGTGTGGGCCAGCGAGACGGCGATACGAAGTCCGGACATGCCCAGCGGATGCCCCAGCGCCACCGCACCACCATGAATATTCAGGCGATCCGACGGAATCTTCAATTCACGCTGACAGGCAAGCACCTGAACGGCGAATGCCTCGTTGATCTCGAACGAATCGATCTCGCTCATCTTCAGCCCGGCTTTGCCCAGCAGTTTCGGGATCGCATATACCGGCCCCAGCCCCATCACCGTCGGATCAAGACCAATCGTGACACACTCCCGAATCTCTGCCAGCGGTTTCAGATTCAGGCGCGTGATTGTTTCCTGATCACCCACCGCCGCCATGCAGGCCCCGTCGGATACCCCCGAACTGTTGGCCGCCGTCACCGTGCCATTGTCCTTGAACGGTGTACGAAGACCGGCTAGAGAATCTTTCGTCGATTGTCTCGGTTCCTCATCTTTATCAACGGTTGCGCCGTCGGACAGCTGAATGTTCACGATCTCTTTGCGGAACCTGCCATTCCCGAGCGCGGCGAAATACCGGCGGTTGCTTTCCAGCGCAAACTCATCCTGTGCCTCGCGCGTGATACCGTATGTCGTCGCCAGCTTTTCGGCGGTCAGACCCATATTCGACCATTGAAATTCGGCCGTGGCGAACAGCTCTGGATTGTAATCGAGCGCGGCCGTCATCGGGACATGCCCGAGATGCTCCACGCCGCCGACCAGCGCCAGCTTGTTGGTTCCGGCGCGGATGCTGTCGGCCGCCAGTTGAAGCGCCGTCAAACTCGACGCACAGAGCCGGTTGATGGTCACGCCGGGAATGGACTGCGGAAGGCCGGCAAGCAGAATGATCAGCCGGGCCAGATTCTTTCCCTGCTCCAGATGCTGACCAACACACCCCAGAAAGAAATCATCTATTTCACTCGGCCTGATCGACAGACGGTTCAAGAGCGCCTTCAGCGTCTGCACCGCCAGATCATCAGCGCGCAAATTGCGATACATCCCTTTTTCGGGGTGCCCCCGGCCGATCGGCGACCGGCATCCGTCGATCAGATAGACCGGAGTCACGAGCAGACCTCATATTCATAAGCACTCAACATCTTACGAAATCCCCGCTCCGATACTCTTGCCGCCATCGACATAAATAATTTGTCCGGTGATGAACTTCGCCGAGTCGGAGGCCAGAAAAGCCACCGCTCCGGCGACATCTTCCGGTGTTCCCATTTTTCCGCCCGGTTGCGCGGCGATCAGTCTATCGAGCGCCTCTTTGGGCATCGCCTGCGTCATGGGCGTGTCGATTAAACCCGGCGCCACCGCATTCACCGTTACATTGAACCGCGCCATTTCCAGCGCCAGCACTCTGGTCAAGCTGACTAACCCGCCCTTGGACGAAGAATAATTGGACTGCCCAACCGCCCCGTGCCAGGCGCGGGAGACTATATTAATGATACGCCCCTCCCCCTGCGCCCTCAGGATCGGCGCCACTTCCTTGCACAACAGCCACGGCCCCTTCAGATTGACCGATATGACCGCATCGAAATCCTCTTCCGGCATCTTCCAGATGACATTGTCGCGGACAATCCCCGCGTTGTTGACCACAATATCAATCCGCCCTACCCGCTTCATCACGTCGGCCACGAACCGCGCCACATCGGCCTGCCTGGCCACACTCCCCGTTATGCAGGTCACCCGGCCAGCCCACGACTGACCGGCGCCGTCGAACGGCTCCAGATCGAGGATCGATACGGTCGCGCCGCTCGAAGCGAATTTCTCGACAATGGCCAGACCGATCCCGCGCGCTCCGCCGGTGACGAGCACCGATTTCCCGGTAAATGACATGTTCTTTTCCTCTGCGCCGTTCATCTGTTTTCCCACTTCGGCGGGC
>JACRAV010000300.1 GCA_016213305.1 Candidatus Zixiibacteriota bacterium
GGGCCGGTGAGCTGGTCGTAATCAAATCCGGCATAAATGAAATGAGTGTCGTCAACGGGCAGGAACCGGATGCCCGACTCGGCCAGAACTTTCGGCAGGTGCGGCTCCCAGATCCGCTCGGTGAGCCACAAACCCCGACAGGTGACGTTGAACTGTTTGAGAAGACATTCGGACAAAATCGCAATCTGACCGCGCACGTCGCGTTCCGGGATGGATGACAGAATCGGCTCATAAAATCCGCCGGTCAAAAGATCGATCTGACCTCGGCCGGTCAGTCTGGAAACCAGTTCAAAGTAATCCGGGTGATGTTGTTTCTGCCATTTCCAGAGAATGCCCGACTGATGCAACGACAGATGAATATTCGGGAACCGCTCGACCAACTGCAGGAACGGCAGGTAGGCATCGTGATGGGCCTGCTCGAAGACATGATCGAAATTCCCCACCGGTTGATGGTTATGAATGCCGAGGGCCAGCGTAAATTGGGGCATGATCAGAACAGTTCCACTTTGATGTTGATATATTTCTTCGGGTGTTCGCGGATGTCCTTGACCAGTTCGTCGAGCGACGAGGCGGTGCGGCGGAGATCGTCGTACAACCTGCGGTCCTGCATCAAAAGCGGCAAAGTGCCGTCTTCCTGTTCGAGCATTTTGGCGAATTTGCGGGCCGAGACGGACATGGTATCCAGCTGACAGGTGAACCGCTCGATGCGGTCCATCGAACGATCCAGCCGGGTGGCTGAGGTATCGACCAGCGAGGCGTTGCGCTGGATCAATTCGTTGAAGCGGCGCGAAGCAGTCAGGAAATTCTCCGCCGTTTGCGTAAACTTGCTTTCGTTGCGCACCACCGACCGTTGCAGGGAGGCGCTGACCGCCTCGAAATTGCTGATGGTGGCATTGAATTTGGCCAGCGATGAATCGGAGGCGACCGTCCGCTTGAGGGAGTTGACCATATCGCGAAGCTGGGTGATCATCTCGCCCAGCAGGCCCATCACGTCGGGCAGGCCCGTGTCGTACCGCCCCTCGATCAAAAGCCCCTTGTCCAGGAGCGCCGTGTCCCGGCCGGGCCAGACCGCGACAAACCGCTCGCCCATCACCCCCATGTTCTTGATCGTGAAAGTCGCATCCTTTTTCAGGACGACTTCTTTCCATATTCGCAGTTCCACCGTCACGCCATTGTCCGCCAGCTCAAGCTTTTGAACTTTTCCCTTGAGGATGCCGCTCACGGTCACCTGATCGCCCACCGCCAGCGCCCCGGCATCATCGAAGCGCACTTTGACAATCTGCGAATTTCGCTCCAGCTTGTACCCCTGAAGCCAATAGATAGAGGTACCCAGCAGAATCAGGCAGATGAGAACGACAATTCCTACGCGGAATTCTATGTTATTTCGGGAAGCCATACATCCATGTCTGTTATCGGTAAGTTTTTGCGCATCCTTAACTTACCTCGCCGGCCCACCTAAAGCGAGTCCGCTATTGCCACAAAGTTCTCGTAACGAAAGTCGCTGATCTCGCCTCGCTGAACTGCCGCTTTGACCGCACAGTCCGGTTCATGCCGGTGCGAGCAGGGCTGAAACCGACAATCGCCGCTATACCGTTCGAAT
Organism: Candidatus Zixiibacteriota bacterium; assembly: GCA_016213305.1. Classification (GTDB taxonomy): domain Bacteria; phylum Zixibacteria; class MSB-5A5; order GN15; family FEB-12; genus JACRAV01. Next base: position 1,601 of record JACRAV010000300.1, read on the forward strand.
TCGGGGTAGTAGTCCGCGATCGCGTCGGCCGGGACCTCCCACAAACCCATCACCTTGAGTCCGGGGGAATCGGCGACAAACCCGCCCGAAGGCAGTTCGAAAAGCTCGATTGAGGTCGTGGTGTGTTTTCCACGATTCGAATAGTCCGACACTTCCTTGGTTTTCAGATTGAGTCCGGGGATCAGCGCATTGAGAATGGTCGATTTCCCCGCCCCGGAATGACCCGCGAACAGAGTGCGATGGTGATTGAGCGCGGCACTCAAGCGATCGATCCCCTCGCCCGTTTCCGCCGAGGTCAGATGGATTTCAAAGCCGGCGGATGTGTATATATCGGCCACCGCTTGCGCGATATTTCTCTCTTCGAGGTCGATCTTGTTGATCACGATCACCGGTTTCATCTGCCCGACCCGCGCGGCAATGATGAATCGATCGATCAGCCCGGTCTTGAGCGGCGGCGATTTGACCGAGGCAATCACCGCCAGTTGATCGAGATTGGTCACAATGATCTGTTTGTTGCCGGTTTCTCCCCCCTTGGCTGGACGGTAGAACGAGGTGCGGCGCGGCAGGACCTTATCGATCGCCCCCGAGCCGTCATCGGCCGGTGTGAACAGGACATCATCCCCGACCGCGACCGGTGTCTCGCGTGTGGCCGCCACTTTCACCTTCTGGCGGACATCACACCGATACACGCGATGCTCGTCCGAGCGGACGTCGAACGACTTCCCGCGCGACGCCACGACAATGCCCTGAATGCTCTCGCTCACAGTATGGAATCTACTCTACCCGGAACGCCGAGGCAAGTTGTAGGTCAAGCCGCCTGCGGCTTGACGTCTTCATAAGAGGCGAATTTCAGCCGTTCGACGACGTCAAGCGCCGGGGCGCTTGACCTACATGTTGAATGGGAAGTTCGCACCTTGGCCACGGCTTGACTATCTAGAC
>JACRAV010000305.1 GCA_016213305.1 Candidatus Zixiibacteriota bacterium
CGTCCCCCCCCCCCACTTTCCCTACCAATTCGCCGGTGATTCCGTCCTCGCACCCTTCTTATGGATGAGTGTGTCTGCTTGCCCCGGAAGGAGAACGAGACGTAAGGAAACCTTTATTTTAACAAAACGAACCCAATTTCAGGCCGGGCACCAGCGCCGGGCCAATCTAAAGAGCGTTGTGAAACAAAGCCAATTGGGCGCGGAAAGCAGACACAACTTAATGCAGTTCAGTGCGTTACCGTGGCTGTGCGGTCAGGCGTCCCACCTGACCGCCGTGGCTGGCTCTAGGTATCAGGTGCGAGCACCTGGCACCACCGTATGGGACAGTGGATTTTTAGGCCGTCTTATGCTCAAACCGCCGTCCCACGAAATAGAACAGCACCGTCACCACCGCGATCATGATCGTCATGCCGCCAAAGTAATTCCCCGGCGTCGTATCCGTGTAGAGACGCGAAAACCAGCTGGCCAGCGTGTCGCCCAGAAAGATCGTGAACAGCCAGACACCGGTGATCATCGATTTCATATGCACCGGCGCTTCCTCGAACGCCAGTTGAAGCCCGACCACCGAGATGCACAGTTCCGCGGCGGTGATCAGGATATAGGCGGCCAGTTCCCACATGATATTGATCTTCGCGCTCACGCCGACAAATCCGGCCACGGTCATGAGAGCCATGCACAAAATCACGAGGAAAAATCCGATCAGCATCTTTTTGGGCGACGACAGCCGGCGATGATCGGTATCGGTCTTCCTCCAGACCCACACGGCCAGCGGCGACATCAGCACGATCAGTACCGGATTGAATCCTTGCACGGCGTCGGGCGGTATGTGGCCGAACGGCGTTTCGAGATTCATATAGTCGCGCGCAAACAGCGTCCAGGTCGAGTACGACTGGTCGAAAATCGACCAGAAGAATACGATCAGCACGAACAATCCGGACAGCCGCCGAATGATCCGCCATTCTTCGCGCTTCTGTTCGGGGGTCTTGATTTCCTTCTCGCGCTTGATGATCTCGACCGGATAGTACTTCTTTCCTACGTAGAATATGCCGAGCGACACGACCATCAGAATGGTCGGAGCCATGAAAGCGGCGCTGTACCCGTATTTGTCACGAATGAAGGGCAGTCCCCAGGTGGTGACCGCCGCGCCGATATTGATCGCCATGTAGAACCACGAGAAGGCCTGTGTCATGAGGTGCGATTTCCCCTGCTTCTCATACATCAAGCCCATAAGGGTGCTGATATTCGGCTTGATTGCCCCCGACCCGCCCGCCAGCAGAAACAGCGCCGTGAACAAGCCGACCTGGGCGGTGAATGTGCCGAGAACGATGTGACCGAGAATGTATGGGATGGCGAAGTAGATGATCGTGCGGAACTTGCCCAGGTAGTGATCGGCGATATACCCGCCGACTATCGGCAGGATGTAGCAGGCGGCCGTAAAAAGGGATACCACCGTGGCGCTGTTGGCGTCGCTGAACCCCAGTTCGTTGACCATAAACAGCAGAAGGAGGGTCTTCATGCCGTAGAAACTGGCCCGTTCGGCCAACTCGCCCCAGAAGATGAACCAGAAGCCGCGGGGGTGATGGTTGTCTAGTTGCACGGGTGATGTGGTCTTTACGGCCTGCTCCACGAACTCCTCCTGTGGGTCAACGGGGAATGATTTCAACTGACCCAATAAGTCGTGTGGCCGGCGCCGAACGCAAGAGCATTTTAGAGGGGGGTGAAACGAAGAAACTTCGGGCGAAATCAAACTGGGACATATCTGTGCGGAAAGTGCTTGAGGTTTAATTCACGTCGTATCATTTTATGTCTATGGACTTCTCCGACCGACACGATCCAGCATTGTTCGATTTCTATCTTCAATTGCTGAAGGTGGACCGCTCGCGCCCGGACCTGGCGTTCTTAACCCGCCTGGTGCGCGCCCACCTCGACCGTTTCCCTTTTGAGAATATCTCCAAACTTCTGTATATGAAACGCGAAGGACTCAAAGGCCTGACCGGTCTTCGGAGATACCTCGACGGCGCCGCCACCCACCATTTTGGCGGCACCTGCTATTCCAGCAATTATTACCTGCACCTGCTTCTCACGCATCTGGGATTCAAGGTCAAACTCTGCGGCGCGGATATGAATCGCCCCGATGTCCATGTCGTCACCATCGTCACCGTCGAGGGGCGGGAGTTTCTGGTCGATGTCGGCTATGCGGCGCCCTTTCTCGATCCCATGCCGCTCGATCTGACCGATGACTACCGGATTCGGCTGGCCGAGGACCATTATCACCTTCGGCCCCGCGATCAGAACGACCGGTGGCGTCTGGAAATGCATCGCAACGGGGAGATCATTCACGGATATCTGGTCAATCCGCTCCCCCGCACCATCGACCATTTCGCACCGGCTATTCTGGATTCATACCGTCCCGCCGGCACCTTTATGACATCCCTCCTCTTGACCCGATTCTCGCCCGGGCGGTCGGCGCGTATAAACAATATGTCGGTGCGGCTTACCAACGGGCAGGCATGCCAGACCCACGAGATGAAAACGTCGGCGGAACTGTTCGACGCTATCGAAGAACACTTCGGCATCCCCGCCGCCATCACCGCCGAAGCGCTCGAAGGTCTGGACCTGACCGGCAATACCTGGTCGTGATTTGATAATGTAGCGACACGCGTCCCCGGATTGACGCTGTGCGGCCCCATGGCTACTACATCCACATTACTGAACCACATTCGACGCAACAGAATACGAGTCCACCGAGTAACCCGGAGGATGGACAAGGATCACCAGTTGCGTGATGCCTGATCAAAATATTCATTGACAATTCTATGTATGTTCGTGTAACTTCGGCCAATATTAACCGAATTGCTCATGTTGAGACACAGGAGGAAATTGTGAAATCACCATCAAGCCAACATCGCACCGATCATTGCACAAAGGTGTTATCCGTATTGTGCCTAGCCCTGCTTACGGGCTTGCTGATGGCAGTACCTGCCCACGCAAAGAAAAAGTACAAGACGTCTGAAAGCACGGAGTATATTATCGCCGACAGCTCCATGATCAAACAGACCGTGGGTGATGTTACCATCGAAATGACTTCTCTGTGCCAGGAGACATACCAGTTCCCGGA
>JACRAV010000301.1 GCA_016213305.1 Candidatus Zixiibacteriota bacterium
ATACGACGATCGCGGCCGATTTACTGGCCCGGATGCACCGTCTCGCGGGGCGAGAAGCGTTTTTCCTGACCGGAACCGATGAGCATGGCACAAAGGTAGCCGAGGCGGCGGCGGCGGCCGGGCTTTCCGAGATCGAATTCTGCGATCGCACTGTAGCGACTTTTCAGACCGCCTGGGAAAATCTCGATATTCAGTATAACGATTTTATCCGGACCACCTCGGATCGCCACAAGAAGGCCGTAACCAAGATTCTCGATGTCATGCGGCAGGCCAAAACCCCCGATAGCCGCGAGGTGGTGTACTCCGATTTTTACGAGGGTCTGTACTGTCAGGGGTGCGAGAAGTTCCTGACTGAAAAAGAGCTGGTCGACGGCCTCTGTCCGTATCACAAGACGCCGCCTCAGAAACTCAAAGAGAAGAACTACTTTTTCCGCCTGACCGCATATGCTCCGGAGATCAAGCGCCGGATCGAATCGGGAGAACTGAAGATTCTCCCTGAGGAACGCCGCTCGGAAGTTCTGGGTCTGATCGGACAGGACCTCCCTGATTTCTCGCTTTCCCGCGAGCGGGTCAAGTGGGGGATTCCGCTTTCGTTTGACAAGGATCAAATCGCGTATGTCTGGGTCGATGCGCTAACCAATTACATCTCCGCAATGGGGTATGCCGATGACCCGGCGATGTTCGCCAAGTGGTGGACTAACGGCGAAGTGGTGCACTTGATGGCCAAGGATATCTTGAAGTTTCACTGCCTGTACTGGCCAGCGATGCTCCTGGCGGCGGGGGTGAAACTGCCGGATACAATCTTTTTGCACGGATTTTTCACGGTCGACGGCGACAAGATGTCCAAATCACTCGGCAATTTCATCGACCCGAATGATCTGATACCCCAGTTCGGCCCGGATGGGACACGGTATCTGCTGTTGACACAGTTTCCCTTCGGGATCGACGGCGACATTCAGGCGAAGCGGTTTGTCAGCCAGTACAATTCCGATCTGGCCAACGATCTGGGGAATCTGCTGTCGCGGGTAGCCAAACTGGTCGAGACGAATTTTGAGGGGAAACTCCCCCAGCCGCACAAGACACTGCCGGGGATAGACGCGCTGATCGAACAAGCCGAGGCGATGCCAATGGCGGCGTATGAGCATACGCGGCAGTTTAGGATTTCCAATTCGATCGCCGAGGCGATTGCGCTGGTGCGTGCCGCCAACAAGTTCTTCAATGACACCGCCCCCTGGATATTGGCGCGCGAAGGAAAGAGGCAGGAATTGGGCGGGGTCCTGTATGTCTGCTGTGAGGTGCTGAGAATAGTATCGATTGTGCTCTATCCGACGATGCCGCGAAAAATGACGGAGCTTCGGACAGTACTCGGGTTGGATGAATCGACCCTGTCTTTGCAAAATGCACAGGTATTTTTCGATCTGGTCCCGGGGACGCCGATTAAATTCACGACACCGCTCTTCCCGAGGATCGAAGTGAAAGCGGAGGCGGCAACAAAACCGCCGGACACAAAAGCCGCCTCGCCCAAGGCCAAGGAGCCGGATAATCTTTTGGATATTTCCGAGTTCGGCAAGGTGGAACTTCGGGTGGCTAAGGTACTGGAGGCCGAGCGGGTGGAAGGGGCCGACAAGCTATTGAAGCTACAGATTGATCTTGGAAATGAAAAGCGGCAGATTGTGGCAGGAGTGGCGCAGTTTTATCCGCCGGAAAAGATCACCGGCATGAAGATCATCGTGGTGGCGAATCTCAAGCCGTCGGTTATTCGCGGAGTGCAGTCCAACGGAATGCTGTTGGCCGCCAAAGCGGGGTCGCAATTGTTTGTGCTCACCCCCGACGGCGACCTGCCGCCCGGCGCCAAAGTCAGTTGATGATCGATTCTCACTGTCATCTGGATGACCGTAAATACGAAGGGGATGTGGCGCGCCTTGTGGCCGAGGCCGAGCGCGCCGGGGTTTCTACCATTGTAACCATCGGGACCGATCTGGCGTCTTCGGAAAAAGCGGTCGGTTTTGCACACCAGTTTGACCGTGTGTACGCCACCGCAGGGACGCATCCGCACGATGCCCGCAAGTTCGACCAGCGGGCGCTGGATAGATTTCGTGAATTGGCCACATCTGATCGAAAAGTCCGGGCGATCGGCGAAATCGGTCTGGATTATTATCGCGATCTGTCGCCGCGACCGGTGCAGAAGAAAGTGTTCGAGCAACAACTTCAGCTGGCGGTCGAAGTGA
>JACRAV010000023.1 GCA_016213305.1 Candidatus Zixiibacteriota bacterium
CTTCTTGAACAGAAAATCACCTGCCACCGCCGCCAGATACAGCGCCCCGCCCCCTACCGCCAGTCCGATCAGCGCCGCTACTATACCGCTTCCTTCAGGCAAAAACGAGACCGCCAGACCGGCGATCATGCCGGGAAAAGTGATGACATCGGGAATGATTTGAAAGTCAAGATCGATGAAAAAGATCACCAACAGCGCCGAACCGAGAGCCGAAAATACCGCGAACTCAGCCGAAAACCCAAACCGCCAGACAAAGAACAGGTATAGCGCGGAATTGATCGTTTCCACCGCCGGATACCTAAGCGAAATCGGCTTCCTGCAATACGCGCATTTGCCCAACAATGCCAGGTAGCTCAGCACCGGAATATTGTGATACCAGGCGATCCGCTTGCCGCAGGATGGGCACTTGGAACGGTCGAACACCACGTTCTTGCGCCGTGGAATCCGGTAAATCAGCACGTTGAGAAACGAGCCGATAATCAGCCCGAACAGGCCGGTCAATAGGTATCCCTGCCAGATCATGCTCTATAGTATCGGCAGTTTTTGACTTATTTCAATTCGCCCAGACGGTCCATCACCAGCGCCGTCACCACCGGTCCGGCCGTCTCGGTACGCAGAATTCGCGGGCCGAGTGAGATCGGCACAAACCCGGCTTTAAGAATATAGTCCGTCTCTTCTTCAGAAAAGCCGGACTCCGGCCCGACCAGCAGATTGACCCGCGAAACGCCCGCATGGGCCTTCAGCAGGTCGAGACTCTGCGCTTTTTCAACCGGGAGAAATGCCAGATTCAGGTCCTCGCGATCGGTTTCATCGAGAAACAGGCGCAGGGTAAGGGGGGTGGCGATATCCGGCCGGTACGACCTTCGGCACTGCTTCATCGCCGCCAGCGCCACTTTCTCAAGCCGGGTGCGCCGGGCCGCGGCTTTGGCCGGCTCGACCAGCTTGACTTTTGACTTTTCCGAGATGATTGGAACAAATCGCCTCACCCCCAGTTCGGTCCCTTTCTCCACCACCGTATCAAACTTCTCGCCCACCGACAGCCCCGCCGCCAGTGTCAGCCGAACCGAGGGTTCTCCGAAATTGCGAATGTCGGCGTGAGACACTATCTCCACCCGCGACTTTGTGGCGGCGATAATCTCGCCCCGGGCCGCCATCCCACATCCATCAACCACCATAACCCGACTCCCCTCTTTGAGCCGCATGACCGCAACGGCATGATGCGCTTCCGCCGGGGACAGAGCAATCTTATCCCCCGATCGGTTCTCCGGCGGGGCATAGAAAATGGGAATGGCCACTGGTTACTTTCGACGGATCGTATAGGTGATCCACTTGTTGTCGCGGAGAATCGAATAATCGGTCTGGCCGGATTGGGCCAGCGCGGCCGTCATTTCCGCTTCATCAGTATCAAGAAGCCCCGACAATACGAGCACTCCTTGTCGCGCCGTCAATTCCAGAAGACGGGTCAGCATGGGAAGAATCGTGCTCTTGATGATATTGGCGCAGACAAAATCGTAGGGGGGATCGCCGATGCATTTGTCAATCGAGCCGAAGAGTATCTCATGGGGTGCGCGGACATTATTAATGGCAAAGTTCTCTTCGCAATTCTCCACCGCCACCAGATCGTAGTCGATCGCCTTGATCTTCCGCGCTCCCATTTTGTCGGCCAGAATCGACAGAATCCCGGAGCCGGTTCCCAGATCAAGAAAACTCATCTGCGGTTGAAACTGCTCCCGGATTATCTTCAGACAACTGCGCGTTGTTTCGTGAGTACCGGTACCGAACGCCATCTTCGGCTCAATAACCAGTTCGTATGTGGCGATGGGGTCAGAGGGGTGCCAGGTGGCGCGGACCAGCAGATCGCCGGTGATCCGGATCGGCTGAATCGAGGCCTTGTATTGTTCCACCCACTCGACATTTTGCACCGTCTTTTCCTGCAGAACCGGGGTATTATCCGGCAGGATGATCGCGAGGTAGTCGCCCAGCGCCCGGCGATAATCCTTCGGGTCGTTGGACGGAACATAGAACGTGATTACGGTAATCGGCGATTGCTCTTCGTCCTCGAGCACCATCCCGTTGGTGATGTTATCAACGATAAAATTGCAGACCGCGTCGCACTGCTCGCGCGGCACCTGCACCTTGACCTCAAAATAGCTCTCCGGCGCGGTCACGTTCACTACTACACTCCCAATGTCTCACGAAGCTTGTCGAAAAATGACTTGTCCCCCTTCGGCGGCGCGAACGACTCCGATTGCGCCAGTTTCTCCAGCGCCTTGCGATCTTCGGGAGACAATTTGGTCGGAACCCAGACCGTGATCACCACCAGCTGATCCCCTTTTCCCTGTTGATGCAGATGCGGAACCCCTTTGCCGCGAAGCTTCAGCACCTTGCCGGACTGCGTGGCCGAAGGAATCTTAAGCGACGTCTCGCCGCTCAGCGTCGGCACCATGACTTCGCCTCCCAGCGCGGCCAACGGAAACGGCACCGGAACTTCGAGCACGATATTGTCCCCGTTGCGCCGGAACAGCGGATGGTCTTCCTCTTCGAATACCGCCACCAGATCGCCGGCTTCACCGTTGTGCGGCGCGGCGTTCCCCATATTGGCGATCGTCATGTAATTGCCGCTGGAGACTCCGGCCGGAATCTTGAGATTCACTTTCGAGTGCCCCTCATGCCGTCCCTCGCCGCGACATGTTGAACAGGGGTCGGCAATCACTTCGCCCGATCCGCGACAGACATTGCAGGTCGACACCTGCTGTATCGTGCCGAGAAATGTCTGCGTGACCCGACGCACCTGGCCCGCCCCTTTGCACTGCGTGCAGGTCCGGCGCGACGATCCCGCCTTGAGGCCGCTTCCGCCGCAGGTGTCGCAATGCACCAGTCGATTGACCTTGACCGTCTTTTCCACGCCGGTTGCGACCTCCTCCAGCGTCAGACGGATTCTGATGCGCAAATCCTCGCCGCGATTCTGACGCCGTCGGTTCCCGCCGGTGGCGCCGCCGAAAAAGTCGTCGAATATGGATCCGCCGCCACCGCCGAAATCGCGCATGAACGCCCTGAGCGCATCGCTGATATCAAACCCTTCCCCGCCGTATCCACCACCGTACCCTGCCCCCTGGCCGAGACCGGCGTGACCATACTGGTCGTACATCCGCCGTTTGTCGCCGTCTTTGAGAACTTCGTACGCCTCGGTGGCTTCCTTGAATCTCTCTTCCGCCGATTTATCCCCCGGATTGCGATCCGGGTGGTGCTTCATCGCCAGCTTCCGGTAGGCCGATTTGATCTGATCCTCGTCGGCCGCCCGGTCAAC
>JACRAV010000302.1 GCA_016213305.1 Candidatus Zixiibacteriota bacterium
GACAGTTGGAAGAAGACCCGGGACTTAAGTGTTTTTTAATACCCCCTTTGTTTTTCCCAAGTTATTATGTCGTGTTATAAGTGTGTTCTCCCTGCTTCTCCCGCCGTTTTTTTTATTAATTTGTTTTTATGGGTCGAGGTTGATAGATGGAAGAAGACAGATCAAAATCCGAAAGCAAAGAACACCCCAAAGCTCCAGACCTTACGCCAGCCCCGCTAAATGAAGCCGATGATGGCATGGGTTCCATCATCAATGAGTTTCTTGTAGAAAGTTACGAGAACCTGGATCAACTTGACCGTCAACTGGTAGAGTTGGAGCAAACCCCCACCGAGAAGAAACTGCTGAGCAGTATCTTCCGGACCATCCACACGATCAAGGGGACCTGCGGATTCCTGGGGTACTCGAAACTGGAGTCCGTGGCCCATATCGGAGAGAACCTTCTGAGCCGTCTGCGCGATGGAGCGTTGACGTTGAGCCCGGAGATCACCAGCGGTCTTCTGGCCATGGTGGATGCGATCCGTCAGATTCTGGGTTCCATCGAAGGCGAGCGCAACGAAGGCACGGTGGATTATACGAATCTGATCGAGACTCTGACGCGATTGAACAAGGGCGAGCGGGTTTTCGCGGCGCCCGCGGCCGCATCGGCGCCTGTTGCCCCTGCGCCCGCGCCTGCCGCCCCCGAACCTGTAGCCGTTGCGGAAGCCGCGGCTCCTGTGGCGGCCCAACCTGCCGCGCCAGTCGCCGAACCTGTCAAGATCGTAGAAGACAAGCGTCAGACGGAACCGGCCGAGGAAGCGGCTTTTCTGGCCGCCAACAAGGATCGGCGTACGGAGAGCCGTGGCGTGTCGGAGACCAGTATCCGCGTGGACGTATCGTTGCTGGACAAGCTGATGAACCTGGTGGGCGAGCTGGTGCTGGCGCGCAACCAGATTTTGCAATACACGCCGCCGGAGCGGGATTCGACGTTTATCGCGAGCACGCAGACGCTGAACCTGATCACGACGGAGTTGCAGGAAGGCGTGATGAAGACGCGGATGCAACCGATCGGCAATATATGGGACAAGTTTCCGCGCGTCGTGCGCGACCTGTCGCTTTCCTGCGGGAAGCAGGTGGCGTTGGAGATGGAGGGAAAGGATACGGAACTGGACAAGACCCTGATCGAGGCGATCAAGGACCCTTTGACGCATATCGTCCGCAACTCGGTGGATCACGGGATCGAGACGCCGGACAAGCGGACGCAGAGCGGGAAGTCGCCGGAAGGCCGGCTGGTCCTGCGCGCATACCACGAAGGGGGCCAGGTGAATATCGAGATATCGGACGACGGCGCGGGCATCAACCCGGAGAAGGTCAAGCAGAAGGCGCTGGAAAAGAACCTGATCACGCCGGAGCAGGCGTCGCGGATGACCGACCGGGAGCTGGTGAACCTGATTTTCCTGCCGGGTTTTTCGACGGCGGAGAAGGTGACGAACGTCTCGGGCCGCGGAGTCGGCATGGATGTGGTGCGGACCAACATCGAGAAGATCGGCGGGACAGTGGATCTGCAGGGGAAACCCGGAGTGGGGACGACGTTGCGGATCAAGATTCCGCTGACGCTGGCGATCATTCCGGCGTTGACGGTGAACTGCGGCGGGAACCGGTATGCGATCCCGCAAGTGAGTTTGCTGGAGCTGGTGCGTCTGGACGGCGAAGAGGCGAAGGCCAAGGTGGAAATGATCAAGGGGACGCCGGTCTACCGGTTGCGCGGGAACTTGTTGCCGCTGGTATATCTGGACCGCGAACTCAAGGTGCCGAAGGCATCGAATGACGACGTGATCAGCATCGTGGTTCTGCAGGCGGACGACCGGCAATTCGGCCTGGTGGTGGACGGGATCAACGACACGGAGGAGATCGTGGTGAAGCCGCTGGGGAAACAATTGAAGGGGGTGACGGCTTACGCGGGCGCGACGATCATGGGAGACGGGAAAGTCGCGTTGATATTGGACGTGATGGGTCTGGCGCAACGGGCGCAGGTGATCCGTGAAGGGCGCGACCGCGCGGGATTGGATCAGGGCGCGAAGGCGAAGGATACGTCGGGGGATACCCAGACGTTGTTGATCCTGGGGATCGGCGAGACGACGCGGATGGCGATTCCGCTGTCGCTGGTGGCGCGGTTGGAGGAGTTCCGGCTATCGGAGATCGAGCGGTCCGGGGATCAGGATATGGTTCAGTACTGCGGCGAGATCATGCCGTTGATCTACCTGAACCGGTTGTTTCACGCGGGCAGGCCGGTACCGCAGAGCGACCCGATGCAGGCGGTGGTGTATACGAGCCAGGGTCGCAGTGTGGGCTTCGTGGTGGACCAGATCATCGATATCGTGGAAGAATCGATCACGGTGAAGCGAACGGCGAAACGTGCCGGCATCGTGGGGACGATCGTCGTGCAGAACCGGGTCACGGATCTCGTGGATATCGAGGGAGTTATTCGCGACGCCGATCCGACATTTTTTGAGGAACAGACGCAACCAAAGTTGATAAGCTAAAAAACTGATTTTGTGGTGTAGGTGAGAATTAAACTCAATCAAACTGAAGTTGCGGTTGATGGGTTAATAGTTATGATGGGA
>JACRAV010000304.1 GCA_016213305.1 Candidatus Zixiibacteriota bacterium
CAGTCAGACATCAAGTTTGGCGGGACAAACCCGTTGCACCGGCGCGACAGCCGCGACCAACACGGCGACCGGTGTCGCCTGCCCGCAAGGGTCTGGCAAGTGTTGCGGCCGGGTTTGCCGACCCGGTGATACCTGCGGCGGGAAGCCATGCCGTGATTGCAAGGGAGGCGACTGCCGACGTCTGGAGGCCTCGCTGTCGGCTGAGCAATCGGCCAAGATTGCCTTATAGCAGTATTTGAAAAGCCACCCCAGGAGAGGCCGCCCATCACCGGGCGGCCTCTTTGTTGTCTAAAGCAAGCCATTCGCGGGATGGCTCCGCGACGGAAAGTCCGCATCTCTCGTCATCAAAATGTGACAACCATCGGCAATTTCAAGCCGTATAGGGAGGCAAGGAGGTAGGCATGACAGAACTACAGCGTATAGTTGATCAACTGAACAGGGCCTATTATCGCGAGGCCTGGCACGGCCCGACGGTCACCGAAGTACTGGACGGCGTTACCCCGGAGCAGGCGGCGGCGCGCCCCATCGGGCAGGCGCATTCGATCTGGGAGATAGTGCTCCACATGACCGCGTGGAAAGTGGCGGTGCAAAAGAGGGCGCTTGGGCAAATTATTGATCTGTCGCCGACCGATGACTGGCCGGCGGTGGTCGAGACGAACAAAGCGGCCTGGCTGGCGACTCTGGACAGTCTGAAGACAGCGCACGAGGCGCTGATGGCCACGGCCGAAGGCCTCACCGAACAACAATTATTCGCTATTCCATCGGGCCGGAAAAACGACGCATATTTTCAAATCACGGGTGTGCTCCAGCACGACGCCTATCACGCCGGACAGATAGCGGTACTGAAGAAACTCTTGTAGGCGGGGACCCTTGCGGTCCCGACATCTATGACTTCGCTTGGAGAATTCGCGTCTCGACTACGCTCGACGCGACGATTGACGCGACGATTGACGCCACGTAATTCATAAGGGCGGCGAGTCGTGGCGTCATGCGTCCTCGCTTGACGCCAACGACATGGTGTCAGGTGGGGACACCTGACACCACGTACTACAACTTGGTGTCAGGCGGGGACACCTGACACCACACATCTATTTACTCCTGCACGGCGATGACTTCGATCTCGATCCGAACATCTTTCGGCAGGCGGCACACCTGCACTGTCGAGCGGGCGGGCGGATTGGTCGGGAAATAACTGCCATAGACTTCGTTGACCGCCGCGAACTCGGCCATGTCGGTCAGAAAAATGGTGGTCTTGACCACCTGGTCCAGGTACGACCCGGCGGAGCCGAGCAATCCCTTAATGTTCTCCATTACCTGCCGGCATTGTTCGGCGCCGGTCTGGCCAACCACCTGGCCGGATTTGGGATCGAGGGGGATTTGTCCGGAACAATAGATGATTTTTCCGCATGATACCTTGATCGCCTGGGAATATGGTCCGATCGCCTGCGGCGCGGCCTCGGTCTTGATCACTTCGCGCATCTGGTCTCCATCGTTAAGGTGCGCCAAATATATAGGTGAATGACGCGCCAAAGACAATGGAATTGGGATCGACACTATGGAAAGATTATTTTGGACGGGGCGCGATTACCCCCGACGGGCTTTTACAAATCCGCCAGGCCGGTCGGGCCCATCAGTTCGACGAACGAGCGGAGGAGTTGCTCGTCGTATGCCCCCGAAAGTGACAGCATGATCTTGAGCGCCGGGTACGAGTCCATCGCCCGCTGGTACACCCGCTCGGTGGTCATGGCGTCGAAGGAATCGGCGATCGCCACGATCTTCGAGTAGGTGTGCATTTCGTCGAGGGAGAGGCCCGATGGGTACCCCCGTCGGTCGCCCCGTTCGTGGTGCTGGAGCACCGGATAGTACGACGCCTGCGCGATCTGGTCGGTCTCTTCGAGGATTTCCATGCCCCACTTGGGATGTTTCTTCATGATTTCGAATTCGATCGGGGTCAGGGCCGAGCGTTTGTTCAGGATCCGCTCTGAAATGCGCGACTTGCCGACGTCGTGCAGAAGCGCTCCGGTCCCCAGCTCATGAAGGAACTCTTCGTCGTCGAAACCGCACTGCTGGGCCAGCGCGATGGAAAAGGTGCAGACATTGACCGAGTGGGTGTAGGTATAGTAGTCAAAGGACGTGATCTTAAGAAGACTCAAGAAAGCGTCGCGCCCCTTCAGAATGTAATCGACCGCGTTGGTCACCAATTCCCTGGACCGCTGGATATTCTCCCCGAAAGTCGGGTTGGACAGGACGTCCTTCACCAGATTGGTCGAAGTTTCATACAGGATGCCGGCCTTCTTGATCTCCTGCACCGACGGATCGGCCAGGATTTTCGGCAGATTTTGTTCGATGTACCGCTGATACTGGCCCCGATCTTCCTGGGCGACGAACAATCGATCGACTCTGTTGTCCAGCAGTTTCATCCGCGTCCGCTCGGTAAAGGGCAGATTGGCGGCCCGGTACAGAACGAGTTGCTTGTTGACCAGCAGATACAGGTCGAAATTGATGACGGAATCCACCCGGATGGAATCAAGGTAGATCGGCACGAATTTCTGTTCGGTCCGGGCTTTAATCGCGGTTGACGACATAGTTTCTTTCGGCCATTTCGGCAACGGTTCAGGGTCTGCCGATCCGGGGGGCCGGTGTATCCCATTATCGGCAATTTGGGGTAAATCATTCAGGGGCAAAAAATAAGGCGCCCTGACGGGCGCCTTCGGAGCGAAAGGAGAGGAGGTTAGGACTATTTTCCGCCGAGATTCTTGACCGAGGTCAGCACCGACTGGAGCCGGACCGTGATATCCGACAACACCGCCGAATATCGCTTCAAAAGCTCGGTGTACTGCCAGCGCATCTGGAAGGCCTGTTCCGGGAAATCGAAAAGGTCGAGCAGGGTCTTCTTATATATTTCGTCGATGTATTTCACGACATAATACGGGAACTCGGTGATATTCGGATCGTGCAGGTCCCCGCGGGTGATCTGGTCGCGGTACACTTCGATCTTTTCAAGCACCACCGTGCCAAAGCACCAGGGGGTCATGACCACGCCCAGATTGGAGCCGTCGGTGTAGAACCGGCGGATCGTTCTCTGCAAAAGGTCGATTATCACCAGTTGCGCCCGGTAGAAAGAAATTGTCTCGGAGGAGGAGCGGGGGGTCTCCAGAAGTTTACGGCGGATCCGGTCGCGTTCGGCGCCCGCCCGATCGTAGGTAGTGCGAAGAAAGGAATAGAAATCCTCGAAATACACTTTAGTGCTTTCCGACAACGACATGATGAAATATCCCCGTTCGTCCCGGCGAACTTTGGGTTCCACGGTCGAGGCCAGACGCTCTGGTGAGAATCCACGCTGAAATTTACCTTCGAGCATTATTTCTCTCTCCTTACTTCCGGTCGCTTTCCAGGACCGGTTAGAGCATAGGGTATGCCGCCCGCGCCCGAAGATTTCCCGCCAGGGGCGGATTTGAATATCTTATTGTAGTACAATCGTTTAGGCGGTGGCCGGATGGTCAAATTCCCATACTGCTCTTGGCCCGCGGGTGTCAAAGGTTTGCGTAGTTTTGAGCGGTGTCACGCCGACAAACATCGCTTCCCGCACGAGAACTTTGTCCAACGGTATCTCCGGACTAAACAGTTGCAAGGAAGAATCGTATATTCAGGATAAGCGAAGGGAAGAGGATGCCTATGCACATGGTTCGTCGTCATTGGAGTCTGGCCATCATTTTGAGCGTCGTGGTGACGTTGACTCTCACCACCTGCAACAAGAACAAACCGTTTACCTCGACCGGCCCGGAAATTTCTCTGTCGGCCAATGAGCTGTTGTTCTTCGGCATGTCGGGGGGGAGTAATCCGGCCCGCCAGATGGTGCTGGTGCGCAATTCCGGCGAGGGAACGCTTCAGTTCGAAATATCCAAACAGCAGGAATGGTTGAACCTGTATGTTCTCCCCGGCACCAATGCCGACACGATCTTCTGCTACGTGTATAGTTCAGGAATGATGGCCGGGATATATTATGACACGATTACGGTATCGTCGTCCCATGCTCTAAACTCGCCGCAAAAGATTGCGGTGACACTGACCGTCCATCCGGGGGCTCTGGTCTACCCGCCGATAATCCAGGTGGTCGCGCTGGTTGACGGTCCGGCGCCGAAGTCGGTCAATCTGTCGATCACCAGCGCCGGGGCTTCGGGACTGACCTGGTCGGCGACAAAGTCCGAGCCGTGGGTGGTCCTTTCCAAGCCCAGCGGTCTGACTCCCGACGTCATCACGATCAGTCTGCTCAATGCCGGATTACTCTCGGGAACCTATCTCGATTCGATCGTGATCACCACCTCCAGTCCGTCCACTCCCCGGCTGGTGGTGCCGGTCATCCTTGAAGTAAAAAGCTGGGTGGAATTCCGGATTGCCGGATCGAACGACCTTCGCGCCGTCCACATGATCGACGATCAGACGGCGCTGGTGGTTGGATTCATCGGGAACACCACCGGGCATTCGGGCGTCATTCTCAAGACCACCGACGCCGGCGCGACCTGGACCGCGAAGAAATATTTCAACTATACGTCATTCGGCGGCATTGAATTTATCGATGATCTGCACGGCTGGGCGGTCGGCGACAGCGCCGTTATCATGAAGACCAACGACGGTGGAGAAACCTGGACACAGGTTCCGGAAGTCGGCCTGCCGGTGACCGACTCGATTGCCCTCTGGAAGGTCAAATTCACCGATCTGGCCAACGGCTGGATTGTAGGCACTAAGGGAACCCTCATACGCACGGTTGACTCCGGTAAAACCTGGGTGATGGCTTTCTCTCCCTCACCTTTTTCGCTGGCCGATATAGAAATGGTGTCGTCGACCGAGGGGTGGATCATCGGAAATCACGGCGCTATTCTGCACACAACGGATGGGGCCAATTGGACGGCTCAGAACAGTGGTTCGATCAAAGACCTGTGGGGGATATCAATGATCGACAATCTGCGGGGCTGGGTGGTGGGAAGCGGCGGCGAGATGCTGAGCACCACCGACGGCGGCGCCACCTGGATTCATGAAAATTCCGGGGTTACCGGCGAGATAAAGGATGTGGTTTTTCTCGATCAGTTTACCGGCTGGGCGGTCGGCGGGAACGGTCTGGTATTACGCTACCAGCCGGGAATCAACAACTGGGTCCAGCAGATCTCCAACACCCCGCGCACCCTGTTCAGCGCCGCATTCCGTCTCAACGGCTACGGTATAGCGGTTGGTGAACTGGGCACGATCATCCTGACCTACAACGGCGGGATGTAAGCAGGTTATTAATAGATAACGGGCGCAGGAGCATTCCCGCGCCCGGTTTAGTATCTCTATGTGTATTGTCAATCGTGCCAGTCGGCGATGAAGATATTCGTCTCGTGCGGAACACTGCCGTTACGGTTCGACCCGAAGACCAGCTTCGTACCGTCGGGGCTGAACATCGGGAAACCGTCGAAAGTCGCGTTGAACGTGATCTGCTCGATCTTTTTCGTGGCGATATCAACCATATACAAATCGAAATTCCGTTTTTGCGGATCGTTCATATTGGACGAATAGATCACCCGCTTGCCGTCGGGATGAAAGAACGGCGCGAAATTGGCGGCCCCGTTGTCGGTCAGGCGGATCGGCTTGCGATCGGCCAGATTCATGACATAAATCTCGAGCTTTGAAGGGCGGATAAGCCCCTGTTTGAGCAGGTCCTGATACTCTTTGAGGGCGTCACCTTCGGGACGCGAGGCGCGCCAGCAGATCCATTTTCCGTCCCATGAGAACCAGGCGCCACCATCGTACCCCGGCATATTGGTAATCTGCTCAACATTCTTGCCGTCCGGGTCCATCGTGAACAATTCCAGATCGCCGGTGCGCACCGAGGTGAATATGATCTTCTTGCCGTCGAATGAATATACCGCCTCGGCATCATATCCATCGGTACTCGTCAGGCGAACAATGTTGCTTCCATCGGGGTCGGCTTTGAAGATGTCGTATGTTGGATAAAGCGCCCAGACATACCCGCGCGACATATCCGGTTTCGGCGGGCAGGAATCGCCGCCGAGGTGCGTGGAGGCATAGGTGATCGCTTTGCCATCCGGCTGGATGAACGGACAGGTGGTGGCGCCCTTGCCGTTTGAAACCATTCGCACGCTGGAGCCGTCGGCGTTCATGCGATAGATGGCGTCGCAGTCGTGACCATCGCGGGCGGACTGGAAGATGATCTGCGAGGCATCGGCGTTGAAATACGCCTCGGCGTTCTGGCCGCCGAAGGTCAGTTTGCGAATATTGGTCAGATGTTTTTCGCCGGGAAAGACGGTGCCGGCGGTGGAATCGGTGGGCGGAATCGTCTTCGTATCAAAGGCGAAGATCGATGGAGGAACCGCCAAGATAATACAGGTGCACATCAATGGCATTGAGCACTTGTTAATCACACGGATCATTTGCTGCAAATTCATACTTTAATCTCCTATATCGCTTAATGTCGAGTAATATTGTACACTTGAAGTGCCCTTCTGTCCATGTATATTTCATGCGAATAGTGCATGATATTCTGACTACGAAAGGCAGTCCGACTTGGTCATGAGAGACGACATACTCACCTACCGGGAGCTCTGCGATAGGGAAGCCGTCCAAACTCTTCAACGGGGAATGAATTTCCGCATGAACCCCAACTATAGTGTTATTCTCATGTCGCAGAGGAAGAACGCTCCGTATCAAGATGAAATACTGGGTGATGGTGAAACGATTGTATATGAGGGCCACGACCAACCCAAGAGCTCCAGCATAGCAGATCCCAAACAGATTGATCAGCCCGTGAATACGCCTGCGGGACATCTTACGCAGAACGGCAAATTCGTGAGTGCGGTCGAGTCATTTCGGAAAGGGGGTACCCCGGAAAAAGTTCGTGTTTACGAAAAGCTCTTCAATGGTGTCTGGTCTTATAAGGGTCTCTTTGATCTTACGGACCATAAGTTTGTCAAAGTAGGAGGTCGTCGAGTGTTTAGGTTTACACTCAGAGTAACCGTCGACACCGATTCGCCAACTGATCCGGGACTGCCGGGTCGCTCACGACTTATCTCTGCTGA
>JACRAV010000024.1 GCA_016213305.1 Candidatus Zixiibacteriota bacterium
CAACGTCTTGCTCCACGCCGCCGAAATCCTGCGAGCCAAAGAACACCGTTCTGGTGGATCCGAAGAGTTCGACCGCGAGAAAGTCGGTGACGCCGAATCCGGGAAGTCCCCAGACGGTGAATTCCGGGACGAACCAGCTTCGTTTGGAAAGAATCTTTTCGAGTGCGGACATGGCGGAATCCTCTTAACTCAGGGTTGGCGAAGACATTGGAGTGACGGGGGGACGAAACGACGTCAGGAGATTATCGGCGCGGGTCGCGTATTCGCCGGCAAGTTGAATCCAGACACGGGCGGAGCGGTCCTGGCCGGGCAGGTAGGATAGATCGCGCGAGGCGGCGGCGCGGCAGATTATTTCCAGCGCGCGATAGGTGGCGGCGATACCGAGGACCGGATCGGCTTCGAATTGTCCGGAGGGATCGACCGCGCGTTCGATAACGCCGTTGGCGGCGGTGACGGCAAAGGCGATCACCTGCTCGGTGGCGCTGACATATTCGGGCGTGTAGTCGAGATAGACCGTTTCGCCCGGCACGATATCGCCCGAGAGCAGGCGGCGAATCTCGCCGCGTTCGGCATTTACCGAATAGTCACTTCCTTCGGCGTACACCGAGTACGATTGGAACCAGAGCGTCAGCGCGGCTCCGGCGGCGATGGCTCCGCCGGCGACGAGCGAGAATGTTCCGGCGGCATAGTCGATCAGGTAATCGATCGATTCGGCATAGATCGTTCCCAGTGAACTGTCGTTGGCCGCGACCACCGAATCCGGCACCACCGGCGCATTTGCGAAAACGACGGTGGACCCGGCGGTGATCCGGACCCGTTGCAAACTGCGGGTGCGGATACTCTTGACGGTCAGCGAGCCGGGCTTGATACTCCCGCCGAAAAATGGGATCGGCTCGTTGCTGTCGATTATCACCGGCTGATTCAGTTGACGCCGCGAGAGCGGCGCGTTGGTAAAGAGGTAGTTGCGCACCTGTTCGGCTGTCGTGTACGGCATCGCTTATCTCCGTGTGATGATCTGTCGCAGATCGGACATCGAGGTGATTTGTGACCCGACCGGCGGCGTAGAGAACGAGGAGGCGACTTCGATTCTGATCCAGAACCGCCGGTCGGCGTTGACCGAACACTTTTGCCAGTTTTGCGGGATACCCTGGTAATCGGCCCACAGTTTTATCTGGTTACAGACCGCCGTCAGATTGATGGCGCCGGCGTTTGGAGTAAAATAGGTCCAGCCGGAGCCGTCCCAGTAACTGTACGACACCGATCCCCCCGCTCCGACCGTGGAAAGCACAACTGTCAGAAAGCGGAACCGGTCATTGAGGCCGGCGTACAGCTTGTCCCCGACTTGCGCAAGAAGCGCCCCCGATTGCGGGTGATAGACGTCGGCGCCGGTGCTGTCTGCGGCGGCTGATGTCGCGTCATGGTAAGTGGCCGAGGATTCCCGGTAGAGCAGAACGCGATCGAGAGTTCGGGCCTGAGGATCCACAAAAGCGGGAGGTTGGAATGACCCCGACAGACGGGCGGTGTACATGAGAGCGTTTTGCAAGAATCCGAGGCCGGAGATGAATGCGATCACCGGCATACCGTTGCGGAAGTGCACTTGGGGCGAGGAAGCCGGACGGGTGTCAAGCGTCTGCACCGCGCTCCAGGTAAAGCCATCGAACTCGCGGTATTTCGGCTGAGGATCGCACAATACGATGGCCAGTCCGCCGGAATCGGTGAGCGCGACGTCGAAATCACCGGTCACGCCGCTTCCTGAAAAGATGTTGGTCTCGGCCGACCAGCTCCCGCCGCCCAGCGACAGCGAGCGAATCACGATGGCGGTAGCGTCGTAGGCGATGACGGCGTGAATGGCAGTCGTTCCGACGATGAGTTTGCACCAGACGGCGGTTACCGGTCCGGCGAGCTGGTCACCCGGATCGGTCGGGCCGGATCCCCAGACGGCGCCGTTGTCGGCTGAGGATTTAACATGAATCCAGCTGGAGGGGATGACCAGTCGTCGCCACGCGACCCAGATTTTTCCGTCGGTACCGAGGGCCAGACAGGGGTCGTACCCTTCCGCGCCGTCATAGACGGCGACTTTGGTTCCGACTGTCCAGACGCCGGCTGAAAAGGCGACCCGGCGAAAGACCAGACGCGAGGTGGCTTGATCGGTGTAGGCGATCGACAGGCTTCCCGGCGCGTCCATGAGAGCGTCGAACATCTGATAGCCGCAATCGGAGACCAGAGTCTGGGGCGAGGACCAGGATTGATAAGGCGGGTCGGACCAGACGAGCTGGATTTCGCCGGAACCGGTCGCATAGAGCGCCGCCAGACGACCGGCGTGCGGCCCGCTTTCGATTCGAAACAGCTTGTGGCCGGTGGTCGAACCAAGGGGCGAGGTGGCGGTGGTATCGGACAGTTTTTTGAGCATGCGTATTCCTTTGGTTCGAGGGACCCGCACGAAGCGGGTCCCCCGGGTGGCATTACGGAAGGACGGTGTCGAGAATGGCCGAAGCTCCTTTGAGCACTTTGGCGTAGGCGACCGATTCGGAAATCACCGCTTCTTCGAAGCGTTGCTCGATGATCTTGTCGTACTCGACCATGAGCGGCTGGGTGATGACTTCCTCGACGGCGAACCGGTTGTCCAAGCCGATGATGTAATCGGTGGGGACGTCGTCGCACCGGACCAGCGACGCCCCGAGCGGACTGAACAGATCGCCGGCCTGCTGGAAACTGTACCCGACGAGCGGATCCTTGAACTCGGTCATGGTCAGAATCGACTTGAGCGAGTTGATGTGGCAGACCAGGGTGTTCATTTCGTACGGAGTGAAGTTGGCCCAGAGATTAATCAGGTCGGCGTAGGTCAGCGCACCGCTGGTGGCCACATTGATGACCGAGGCGGGGTTGCTGTTGCCGTCGCCGTTGATGATGACATCGACAATCATTCCGATCTTGTCGGTCTGCATCTTGAAACCGATGTACCAGAGCAGGACGCGGAACTGGGAGGTGGTCCGGTAGCGAAGCGATTTGTAGCTGGCTTTGAGGGCCAGACCGAAATCCTTGACGACCACCGCATGATTCTGCTCGGTGACCACCAGCGCCGGAATTTCGGCGCCT
This sequence comes from Candidatus Zixiibacteriota bacterium, assembly GCA_016213305.1. Classification (GTDB taxonomy): domain Bacteria; phylum Zixibacteria; class MSB-5A5; order GN15; family FEB-12; genus JACRAV01. The sequence continues at coordinate 3,097 of JACRAV010000024.1, forward strand.
TCGCCGATCGGACGGAGCGAGAATTTGGAGGTGTCGGTGGTATCGATGTGGAACGGGGTGTACCGGTTGGTGGCGGCGGTGGTGGTGTTGGCCACCAGTCGCGCCAGTTCCGGGCGCATGGATTGTCCCCGCTTGATCTCGCGCAGGATGAACTCCGGCAGAAGGGCCGGGGCTTTCTGGTAGAACTGTTCCACCGTTGACGGTGTGCGCCCGGTCAGCTTGACCCCGGCCAGGGCGAGCTGGCGCTCGAAAGCGTCGAGCGGACAGCCGACCGGCGAGGGATCGAAGTCGTCGCTTTCGAGAAGCTCCGACAAGGTCATCCCGCGCGCTTCGGCGTCGAGATACAGATCGCGGGTGATATCAATGGAGGCGGCCGAGGTCAGATCGACCAGGCCGCACGCGGCCTCTTTCGCCGACTCGCGGGCCAGACGTTGCAGACCGCTCTGCTGAAGAAATTGTTGAAATTCCATGGTTGTCCCCTTTCTCAATTCAGCAACAGGGTGCAGTCGGTTGTTCCGTTGACGGCAATCACCGTACCCCGCGCGACATTGCCGCCGGCCGGATCATACCCGGTCAGGACCGGCGCCTGCTTGACGGTACCGGTTGTTCCACCAACCACGCGGTTCCCCACGACGGGATAGGTGGCGGAGATTGCCAGTTTGCAGATGCCGCCGATCTGGACGGTCGCCCAGCGTTTGCCGGTGTCGGCATCGGTGAGCGTGAGCGCGATCAGCTTGCCCAACAGTTGACCGTTGGCGGTGATCGGGCCGATTTCGTTGTTGCCGGTCAGGGTGACCGGCTGGCCGATATGCTGATCTTTCAGGTCGTCAGCACCGGCGGTTTGGTGAATCTTGAAAGTGGCCATTACCGGCGCCACGGTTTCAAGATTCTGGTCTCGAATAGTCATTCATATTCTCCTTCTGTTTCAGTACGGTCTGATGTTCCGGCCGGGAGTGTTCTCCCACGCGGCCGGGACCCGGTGTCCCCCGCATCAGACGCGTGTGTGTTTGTCGTTATCCTTCCGCGAAGCCGCCCGCCGCGCATTGATCAATCCGAAACTGGTGGGAAAGGTGTCGCGGAAGCGGGCCGAGATGCGCCGGTGGCAGTCGATCAATTCGGATGCAGTCGCGGCGGGCAGACGCTCGATAAGTTCCGATATATCGCCGAGCGGCTGGCGTGATGATGCGGCCACCACGATCGCTTTGATCATGCCGGCGATGCGGTGGGAGTAATCCTCGCGCAAAAGACGGGCTTCTTCGCGGGCGCGGAACAATTCGGGGAGCGCTCCCGCCAGATCTTCCAGCCAGAGCCGGAGACGGTCGAAGTCGATAGCGGTCACGGCTGAGGCGTCGAGCGCCTCGTGAAGTTCGGCGATATACGCCAGGTCGGTTTCATTTCTTTCCACGTGTTTCTCCTGTCTGGTCGATGAGATATCGCTCGATCCGGTCCAGCCGTGTTTCCATTTTTTGCGTGTGTTCGTAGAACTGCTGTTTATTAACCACGGCTTCTTTCAGATACACCTCCAAACCGGATATCTTTTTGTCGAGCGTTCCGACGACGGCGGCTTCGGCCTTGGCGGCCAGATCGACCCGCAATTGCTGGATGGTCATGAAATAGGCCGCCACCATGCCAAGCACGATGGTGATGACATTCCAGACCGGGCCGCTGATCCAGAACACCGGCCACTCTTTGTTCTTAGACATGGCTCACCTCCCGCTTCTCTTGCGGCGACAACAGACGGGAAAACAGAAATCTGGATTGGCCGCCGATGGTGATCGGCCGGATGATGTAATCGCCGCCGAGTGGTCCGGAAAGACTCAGCCGCATGCTCGTATCTGCCACCTCCAGCGAGTTGACAAGCCCGGAGAGAGCATGCGGCGAGTATTCCGGTTCGTGTACGTCGGTCTGAAGATCGGCGACAAATCGGGCGCCGCGATTGAGCAGGTTCCGGTCGAAGTCGGAGACGATATATATTGATGTTGTATCCGCACTCCTGATGGTCAAGCGGGCCTGACCGGTTTTTGGGTTCGAATTGAATCGATATGTTTTGGGGCGGCGTTCCCGGACGGACTTGCCCGAGAATGCGAACCCGGTGTCAAATAGCGGTTTCGCCTCGAACGGCCAGATTTCCACCCCCGAACGAGAGGCGATTTGAGGCACGATCAGATGAAGCTCTGCCCCGCTGGATATTCGATACGGCAGGGTGCGAAGCCCCCTGAGTGAGCCGCGCCGTTTTTGCACACGCACACCGTTACGAGTGTCGGGATAAAGCGCCAGCACGAGGCGGGACACCGGCCCGGACTGATTGGCGAGGTATCGTTCCAGATCGGAAAGGCGGCACCGTTCTTTGCCATGATAGCCGACAAGTAGAGCGGGGCGGCTCGCGAAATTTTCGAGCTGTTTGTCGCACAGTTGTTCAATGATCCGCGCTCCCAATGAAACGCCGTCGAACCGACGCACCGAAAGGGAGCCGCCGGAACAACCGGCCACGACGGGCAGGGAGTCGTATCGGGGCACAACAACGTAGAGCCGATCCGGATCGAGTCGGGAGAGATGGTCAAGGATGGTTAGTTTCTCCGGAGGCGTTGCGTCAACGGCTTGGTTTTCGGTTTCACGGGTGACCAGCGTGTCGGGAACCGCCCCCCGATAGACCAGCGAGCTTTCGAGCACCCGTTCAATCTGTCGGTAGTTGAAATGGCATTGACTGGGGCCGGAGGAGGTTGTGTACTCCTGAAACGGTTCATGTTCGCAGATGCGAATATCGTGACCGCAGATGGAGCATTCGGGGAGACTGTAAGTGAAGGCGATGGAGCATTCCTTATATACGCCACCCTCGATGTTGTCTTTCAGGTCCTCCGCTCCGGCGACGCTTCTGAGCCAGTAGAACGAGCTTTTCACCCAGTTGCGGCCGTCGCGTTCGACCAGTTCCGCATGAAAGGTCCGGCCGATGGGGAGCTGGTCCTTGCGATGTCCGACGATGACCGGGGAGTCGATCAAAAGCGCCGCGATCCGGTCATGTTCGTCGGTCGGGAACTTGCCCCCAAAGGAATTGACCTGGTCCGAAACCAGATACATACAAGCGACATATACCTGTTCGTCAGTCAGCGGCTGAGTCGGAGCGATGCGCTGATTGATCAACGCCAGCAGATTGTCGGGCGGTTTTGGGACGATATTGCCCGGTTGGGCGCTCAGTCGTCCGAGTTGTTCGGCCATATATCCTCCTTACACCCATTCGTTCAAACTCCGGATCACCAGCAAACCAGCAGTCATTTTGCGCAGTTGATTGCGAGCGTTTGGGAGCCGGCGGGTATGGGCCGCTCCCCATACGCACGATGTAACCGCATGATTGCCAACACGTTTTTCGACGGATCGACGGGTGGCCGAATCGGCACATCGGTTGCTCAACGATGATCAGGTGTTAGTGAACTTAATGGCTCGTAACGGAAGGTGATGGTATGACGATTTATCAACGACGCAATTCTCACCCGATGAAGTGGGTGCTGGCTTTTGTCCTGTTCTGCCTGGTGTTGGGCTGGACCATGAGCGACGTGTACGGGACAGAGAGCGGACAATCGTCTCAGGGTGTTGACCACAACACGAACGACGGCACGCAACAGGTGGGACGGGAGCATTCGCCGACCAGCACCAACCCCTCGCCGACCCCGGAACCCTCAACCATCATTTTGCTGGCCATGGGACTTGGCGGCGGCGCCATGATGCTCCGACGCAAGAAAAGCTGATTCCCCCAACCCCCTCCTCCCCTGACGCCTTCTGAGTTTCCTTCCCTCAGAGGGCGTTTAAGTTGTTGCAGGCGCGGCTCAAGATTATCGTGGCCGGGCCGATCAACTACGTATTGACGCCGACTGCACCCTGGATTAGACCCTGAAGGTAGATGTGAGAGTTCTGGTTGTATCAGCCAATTCGATTCTGATTTCGCAATTGACGGCCGTTTTTGACAGCGGAGAGGACAAAGTCCTGTCGGCCGATTCGGCGCGGAAGGCCAATCAGATATTTACCGCCGATCCGGACATTCATGTGGTGGTGTTGGAAGTGGCCGGCAAATCGGCCGGTAGTTTGCAGTTCTTGCGTGAATTCAAATCCGACCGTCGCCGGTCAATGATTCCGGTAGTGGCGGTGGGGCGCGAACTGGATACCGAAACAGTCAAGGCGTTTGTCGAGCTTCACATCGACGACATCGCCGCCCTTCCTCTGGACAAAGATCACTTTCGATCCCGGGCGCAAAAGCTCTGTGAAGAACGCCGCCCGACCATCCTGGTGGTTGACGACGAGCCGGCCATTCGCGAACTGCTCGAGGAGGAGCTCAAATGGGAACGCTTCCGCATCCTCACGGCCACTTCGGCCGACGAAGCGATAGCCCTGGTCGCCGACACCAGAGTCGATCTGGTAGTGTCCGACGTCGCCATGCCGGGGAAATCCGGACATGACTTGCTGACTTTTCTCAAGAAGAACCACCCGCACCTTCCGGTGATCATCATCACCGGGTTTTCCGACCGGGAGATGCTTAAGAAGCTGATGGCTCTCGGAGCCGATGGCTTTTTTACGAAACCGTTCCATAACAATGAGTTGATCACGACCGTCCACCGGGTCATGGCTATGCGGAGAACAGTTGACGCAAAGCCCACGACTTCGTAGAACGTCAAACGATACCACACGCCCCCCTCACCACATCACAGGGAACAACGTTGCCCCCATGGCCACAAAAGTACTGATCGTTTCAGCAGGCCCCGGATTCAAGGCGGAATTGACGTCCATTCTTGAAGGTTGTGATTGTGCCATCCTCCACGCCACCTCGGCCAAAGCGGCACATACGGCGATTGCGTCGGACCCCGACATCGGACTCATCCTTCTGGAGGCCGCCGGCAAGGCGGAGGGCAGTCTGGAGTTCTTTCGCCATTTCAAGCATGATCGCCGGCGGGCCATGATTCCGGTGGCGGCGGCCGGACACGGATTCGAAGCGGAAACGGTGAAGGCGTTTATCGAACTTCACATTGACGACATCATTGCGCTACCGGTGGACGCGGAAACGATGCAGGCACGTCTTCGATCTCTTGCAGAGGAAAAACGCCCCACCATCCTCGTGGTGGACGATGATACGAATATACGCGAATTCCTAACGGACCTGCTGGAGACGGAGCGTTTTCAGACGTTGGCCGCGGAGTCGGTAGATCAGGCGATCGACGTTCTTGCCCGGAACCGGGTCGATGTGGTGGTATCGGATATCGTGATGCCGCACAAGAGCGGGTACGAATTGCTCGTGTATGTCAAGGATAAGTATCCGGCCATACCGGTCGTCATGATCACCGGATTCTCCGGCAAGTACTCGCCGATTGACATCATAGCGGCCGGAGCCGACGGGTACTTCACGAAGCCGTTTCATAACAACGAACTGACGGCGACCCTGCGCGGGATACTGGCCAAACGCAAATCAGACCATAGCAATCCTCGGCAACACCATCCGCAGACGGTTTCTTCTTAGAGGCCAGAGGGCCAGCGCCAGGGCCATCAGGGCGTCACAACGATTATTGTCATCCCAGCTCGCCGATCGGAGTTCATCTTCCAGCGACCATACCCGCCCCGGACCATCGGGCAATTCCCATCGCGCATAGGTGATCTCCTGCCGGGCATGCGTTAATTCAACATTGGTGAGCAATTCGGCTTTCACCGCCGGCGTGAAGATGACGGTGTGCGGTTTGAGGTCGGCGAGTTGTTCGGCGACGACATCGCCCAGCCCGGTGGCGTCGATCACCAACCGCCCGGGGAATCGGCGCTGTCGCTCGCGGATATGCTCGGTGATCACGACCCAATCGAACTGTTTGAACCGTTCGAGCGCCACCACCCGCGCGCGGCCATGATGAACTTCAACGGTAATGCCGACGGTAGCGGTCTGCTTGCGGGCGAGGTCCCAACCGGAGATGTAGAAGGGAGATTTCCCGTCGGAGTTGGGAGGATCGGAGGTAAATCGTTGGAGGGCGGAGTCGATGTATTCGCCCCTGAGTATTTCGCCGCCGGAATCGACAAACTGTCCCATGATATTCTGCTGGACACGGGCCTCGGTGAAATACCGGACCCGCTCGTTGAGATACCCGCGCGAAATGAACTTATTTTGCCGGCTGTCGCCCGACTGATAATACCCCCGTCGCTTTCCTTCCAGAATTTCACGCGCCCGCTGATAGAACCAGTTCTTCCCGTTGGGCGTGGAGACCAGATCGAGCCGCCCTTCGCGGTCGGCCAGACGCATCAGGATGACTTCCTCTACCACGTACTCAGGATCGGTCTCAAACGCCACCTCGTCGAAGATGAATAGATCATAATCGTTCCCCAGCAGGTACTCTCCCCGGTTCTGGGTGGAGCGGGCTTCGATGGTCGCGCCGTTGCCGAAGGTGATTCTGGGAAACGGGGTGCGGACCAGTTCCTCAACGAGCGCCTCGACGACGGGTGCACGGCGAATCAGCCGCAGTGCCAGATTGAACACGATATTGGCCTGATCCTGAGTGATGGAACCGACCACCGCGCGATACTGGGGGCAGTCTTCGAAGGCGAGGGGTCGGATACGGTACAGGGTGTGGTGAATCAGCTTGATCGCCGAGACAAACGATTTCCCCCACCGGTTGCCGGTGACCAGCAGGTTTTCCGGCA
>JACRAV010000303.1 GCA_016213305.1 Candidatus Zixiibacteriota bacterium
ATTCCCTTGAGTCCCATCAGGTGTGTCGATGGCGTGTCGGGAAACTGGCGAATCGCATCATCGATCAGGCGGAGGGCTTCCGGGATTCGGCCCAGGTTCATCGCTTCCATTCCCTGTTTCATTGTCTCAACATATTGCACCGGGTAGCGCGGCCGGATATCTCCGGTCAACGGATGAACTCTCTGATAGACATTGCTGATCCGCATCGTCGGTCGTCCCTGCTCATCCGGCGTATACCAGCCGAGAACCCGGTAACAGTCCAGAAACTGCTTGTACAAGAATAGTGACTTTTCGGCCGGCGCCGACGGTTTTACACCCGTGGAAAAGACGATATAATCGGGCGACTGCTCCAACAGATACTTCGAATTGTGTCTTTGCTCCTTCCAGGTAGTTGCCATACCGGGAATCGGCGGCTCCGACGAGCGCGCAATCGTCGAGTCCGTCAGACCGAGCATATCAATGATCGTGTGGTCCAGCAGCTCGTATCCGAAGACGCCAATGGTCGGTGTGGCCACGCTGAACGATGTCGGATCGGTCCGCTTCATCTCGCGCGCCGTAAACTCCATCTTGTACACAAATCGTTTCTCATTGACGTTGAAGGTCCTGACCGTTTTGTTGGGGAGATACCAGGTCAGCGGAAGCGTCACAAGCACCGCCAGAAACAGAGCCAACTGCCGGGACTGGATCGCCAAATCCTTTACCAGCACCCACAGCGCCAATACCGCCAACAGCGCGCTTACTCCCACAATCGGGATATAGAACCGGTGCACCTTCAACACATCACCACCAATCAGCGTGATATACACCATATACCCCACCACCAGCCACCAGACCCGACGCTGAACCAGCGTCAACTTCCGATACACCAACAACGGTACTATCAGACCTATCCCATAAAACCCATAGTGCTCCAAAAACTGCCAGGTGTACTCAAGACCATTCATCATCTGATCAAGGTGAAAACTCGTCTTCGCGTAAAACGGATTCGGCAAGATACCCCCGTAATACCCCACCTTGAACCCCACCAACGGCAAACTCAGTACAAACGCACAGATTAGACTGTACAACGCGAACTTCGGGATGCGACGCTCAACAATCCCCTCCGCAATAAGCAGTACCCCGCACACCACCGCCCCCTCCGGGCGAAACCAGACCGACAACACCATCCCTAATATCAGCAACCAACTTCGCCGTAGCCACCAGTAGATACTCAGCCCCACCGCCACCGAAAACGCCGCCGTCTCCAACCCCGCCGGACTCCAGTACGCCACACTCTGATTGATCCCCACCAGATACGCCACCAACACCGCGTACCAGCTCCCCTTCTCCCCCAGCACATCCTTCGCAATCAGATAGCTGATCACCACCAGCGCCCCACCCAGCACATACCCGGTGATCTTCGATACCAACAGAAAGTTCACCCCCCACGATCCCCACAACAGCAGATATATCACCCAGCCAAAATTCGTGAACCCCTCGATCCGTTCCCCCACGTTGTACACCAGACCGTGACCATGCAGATAATTCGCCACGTACCGGTACGAGATGTACGCGTCGTCCTGCGTGAAATTCAGATGTGCCGCCAGATACACGAAAATCCCGATAGCCGGCAGTAGCGGCAGAAGAGAGACGACAAGCTTTGTATTATCGCGCGACTTCATGGATGGTCCGTCACATTCGTCGTCAAGGATACCGAAATACCCGGCGGATAACAAGCACAATGCCACCGACCGCCGGGGTGTCAGTTGCGACGCTGGTCGGCGATCATCTGCTCCACCAGTTCATCGTTCGGCGCTACAAACCAGGGCTCGAGACGCAAAAGCCAGCGGCGGTGAAGATCGGCGATCGCCTGGTCGCCGCGGAGCCGAGCCAGATAGTACAGCCCCTGGTGGGCCTGGGGAATCAGTGAATCACGCGCCAGTATCTGATCGAAAGCGATCCGGGCTTCCTCGTTCCGTCCCAGGCGGAGCAGGGCAATTCCCTTGAGTCCCATCAGGTGTGTCGATGGCGTGTCGGGAAACTGGCGAATCGCATCATCGATCAGGCGGAGGGCTTCCGGGATTCGGCCCAGGTTCATCGCTTCCATTCCCTGTTTCATTGTCTCAACATATTGCACC
>JACRAV010000307.1 GCA_016213305.1 Candidatus Zixiibacteriota bacterium
GCGCGGCTTTTCTTGCGCTGGGTCATGCCCGGGCCGCCGGAAATCCGGCCGCGTTGGTGTGTACCTCGGGAACGGCGGTGGCGAACTATCTTCCGGCGGTGATTGAGGCGTCGAGTGATTTCATCCCGATGGTTGTTCTTTCGGCCGATCGCCCGCCGGAACTTCACCAGACCGGCGCCAACCAGACCATCGAGCAGGCGGGCATATTCGGCGAATCTTGCCGCCGGCGATTTGTGATACCGTGTCCTGATGAGAAGATCCAGCCGGAGTTTGTGCTGACGACGATCGATCAGGCGGTGTATGGGGCGATCAACGTTCCGGCCGGACCGGTGCACCTGAATCTGGAATACCGCGAGCCGCTGGCGCCGAATGTCGAATCGGCAGTGTCACCGGTCTATGTAGCGCCGCTGGAAGGATGGTCGCACAGTGATCGGCCGTTCACGCGATATACTGCTCCCGATCTAACGGTGTCGATTACGGAAATTGAATCGCTGGCCGCCCGACTGAAATCGGCGGAGCGCGGCTTGCTGGTGATTGGTCGCCTTGCGCAATGGGGCAATCAGCGCTCGGCAGTCGCCGGGCTGGCCCGCGCCCTCGGCTGGCCGGTGATCGCGGATATTGGTTCGGGACTGCGGCTCGGAGTGTCCGATGGAGTCCACCTGTTGCCGCATGCCGACCCGGCTTTGCTTGATGACAAAGGCGAAGTCAACTTGCAGTGTGTTCTTCAGATCGGCGGCGGACTGGTGTCGCGGCGGGTGACGGAGTATATCGGGCGGCAGACAGGGTGCGAGTATATACTGGTGAACGATCATCCGTTCCGACAGGACCCCGGACACCGCGTGACGAGCCGATTCGAGTGCGATATCGAATCTTTTGCGAGGTCTCTGACAGCGGCGCTGAAGATCAGCGAGAGATCCAAAGGTACTTCCCGCCTGGAAGCGGCCAACGATGCGGTGGCTAAGTTGATCTCGGAAACACTGGATAAGAGCGATACTCTGAGCGAAATAACCGTTCCCAGAGTAGTGGCGCAGGAATTGCCGGCGGGTCAGGGGTTGTGGCTGGCCAGCAGTATGCCGATACGCGATTTCGATATGCTGGCGCCAACCGGCCAACATTCACCGAGAGTCGGTTGCAACCGGGGAGCGAGCGGAATCGACGGCACGGTCGCCTCGGCCTGCGGATTTGCGCGCGGGTTGAATCAACCAACTACCGTCGTAGTCGGCGATCTGGCGTTACTGCACGATCTGAATTCATTGGCATTGGTGACTGACTCGAAACAGCCGCCGATGACCATTGTCGTTATCAATAACGGCGGCGGCGGCATTTTCTCGCTGTTGCCGGTGGCACGACTGGATACGAAGGTCACCGGACCGCTGTTCGATCGGGACAGCGACACTTTCGAACGCGAGGTGATCGAGCCGCTCTTTCTGACCACCCATGAATACCGGTTTGCGCAGGCGGCGTCGATGTTCGGATTGGGATATGGCAATCCCTCGACGGTTGCTGAATTCCGGCGCGAGTACCGCGCTTCGGTGAGCGGAAAACGATCGACGCTGATCGAGCTGACCTTCGACTGGCGGGAGTCGCGACGGGTACGGCGGGAGATGAACGACCGGATCGTGGCCCTTCTGGCGCGCCTGAGCAGTCATGCCTGAACCGGCGCTGTCGTACTCGCGGGCGGGCCGAATCGGACAGCCGACACTGGTGCTACTTCACGGCTTCCTCGGCGGTCAAGAAGACTGGCGGGATTTGATAGACGGGCTGGGTGATTCATGCGATGCGATTGCCATCGATCTTCCCGGCCATGGCGCAAGCACCGACATGCCGGAGCGGCATTTCAGTTTTGACGGAATCAGCCATGCGATCTCGGACCTGTTGGCGACGCTCGGCGTGAATCAATACTGTCTCGCCGGATATTCGATGGGGGGACGAATCGCGCTGTATCATGCGACGCGAAACCGGGACCGCATTCAGTCGCTGGTGTTGATCTCGGCCAATCCGGGTATTGAATCGAAGGTTGAACGCCGGGAACGATATGACGCCGATATGCGTCTCTCTGCCGATCTTGAATCAGGCGGGCTTTCAGCGTTTATCGAGCGCTGGTATAGCCAGCCGCTGTTTGCATCGCTGAAAAAACGGGCGGACTTTGAAACAATCATGTCACGACGTTCGCACGGCTCGGCCGGCGCGCTGGCACGGGCGCTGAGGGGATTCAGCGTGGGGATTCAGCCGCCGCTATGGAAACATCTGGCCGGTATAACCGCGCCCGTCCTGTGTGTGGCGGGGGAACTGGATCAAAAGTATGTCGGGTTGGCTACCCGGACGGCCGACTTGTGCGGGCAGGGGAAACTGTGTATCATTTCCGACGCCGGTCACGCCGTGCATCTTGAACAGCCGGAGGAACTGGCTCTGGCGGTGCGACCAATGATCAACGTTCACGCATGAGGCCATGATGGGATCAGTCAACTGGAAACAGTCCGGATCATACACCGATATCCTGTATCACAAAGCCGAGGGAATAGCGAAGATCACGATCAATCGCCCGAAAGTGCGCAATGCCTTTCGGCCGCTGACGGTGAATGAAATGTCGGCGGCGCTGGCCGACGCCCGCGAGGATGAAAAGATCGGCGTGGTCATACTCACCGGTGCGGGAGATCAGGCGTTTTGTTCCGGCGGGGATCAGAAAATTCGCGGTGATGCGGGCTACAAGGACGAAAGCGGCGTGCACCGGTTGAATGTGCTTGATTTTCAACGCCAGATGCGCACCTGTCCCAAGCCGGTGATCGCGATGGTGGCCGGGTACGCGATCGGGGGCGGGCATGTATTGCATCTGGTGTGCGACCTGACGATCGCGGCCGACAATGCGGTGTTCGGGCAGACCGGGCCGAAAGTCGGGTCGTTCGACGGCGGGTATGGCGCCAGTTATATGGCGCGCATAGTCGGCCAGAAAAAAGCGCGCGAAATCTGGTTCTTGTGCCGTCAGTACGACGCCGCGCAGGCGCTTGACATGGGACTGGTGAATGCTGTCGTGCCGCTGGCGCACCTTGAAGAAGAAACAGTGAAATGGTGTCGCGAGATATTGGCCAATTCGCCGCTGGCGATCCGGTGTTTGAAAGCGGCGCTCAACGCCGACTGCGACGGCCAGGCGGGGCTTCAGGAACTGGCCGGTAACGCGACGCTCTTGTACTATATGTCCGAGGAAGCCCAGGAAGGGCGCAACGCGTTTAACGAGAAACGTAAACCGAATTTCGGAAAATTCCCGCGCCGTCCCTGACCGAGGTGCCATGACTGCGTCACGCGCCCAGATCTGGCTTGCGGCCGCGCGTCCCAGGACACTCCCCGCGGCCGCCGCTCCGGTGGTAATCGGGTGTGCGCTGGCGGTCGGCCACGGCGCGCTCGCCCTGATTCCATCGCTGGCCGCCCTCGTCGCCGCCCTGCTCATCCAGATCGGGACCAATTTCGCCAACGATTATTACGACTTCATCAAGGGAACCGATACCCACACCCGCATCGGACCGACCCGCGCCACCCAGGCCGGTCTGGTGACGCCGACAGAAATGAAGCGGGCGACCTACATCGTGTTTACGCTCGCCTTACTCGTCGGGTGCTATCTGGTCTGGCGGACCGGCTGGCCGATTGCGCTGATCGGGGTATTGTCGATCGCCTTCGGATTACTTTACACCGCCGGACCGTTTCCGCTGGGGTACAATGGTCTGGGCGATATTTTTGTGCTCGTCTTCTTCGGGCCGGTGGCGGTCGCTGGAACCTACTATGTCAACACGCTGGCATGGGGCGGAGAAGCCATCGTCGCCGGACTTATGCCAGGTCTGTTTTCGGTCGGAATACTGACAATAAACAATCTTCGCGATATCGAGGATGACCGGGTCGCAGGCAAACGGACGCTGGCGGTGAGATTTGGGCGGAAGTTTGCCCGGATCGAATACCTGCTGTGTGTCATTGCGCCGCACGGTCTCGCGCTCGGCCTTGCTCTCTTTGAACAGCGCCGGCTGGCGCTGGTATCACTGGCCGTGCTGATACCGACTCTGCCGGCACTGCGCCAGGTCTGGTCGAGCGACGACGGACCGATGCTGAACAGCATGCTGGCGGCGACCGGACGGCTGTTGATCCTGCATGCCGTGATCTTTTCGATTGGATGGGTGCTCATGTGAGAATCGAGCGGGTACGACTGTTCAGTTATACGCTTCCGCTGGTTCGTCCCATTACCATGTTGGGCGATGCAATGAGTGCGCGGGAAGGATTCGTGGTGGCGTTGACTGACGATTCCGGAGAGACCGGATGGGGAGAAATGGCCGGGATTCCAGGACGATCAACTGATCACGACCTGATATTCTTACGGTTTGAATTCGCAGATGCAGCGGCGAAAATGGTGAAGGTTCAAATTCACGATGGCCGGTCGCTGGAGGATCTTTTGGGAACGACCATCCCATGGCGTGTGAAGCCGTCCGCTCTGATGGGGCTGGAGTCGGCGCTTTTGACGCTGGTGGCCCGACGGAAGAACCTGCCGTTTGCAGAATTGATTTCCCGCAAGCATTCCGATCATGTGGCGATCAACTCCCTGATCGAGACGCAGGACAGGTTTGGGGAGAGGGTGACGGAGATTATCGATGAAGGGGCGCGGGCTGTGAAGTTGAAAGTTGGGCGGCAGAGCGTGGAAGATGATATTGACCTGGTGCACCATGTCAGACGAGCATTCCCGCCGTTTGTGCGGCTTCGCCTCGACGCCAACCGGCGTTGGTCGATGGATGAAGCGGTGGCGTTTGCCTCCGGAATCGAAGGAGTGGACATCGAGTATATCGAGGAGCCGCTTATCAACCACACCCAACTGGAAGAGTTACACATGAAAGCGCCGCACCTGCCGCTGGCGATCGACGAAACGGTGCGGGCGATGTCACCGGATGATGTCCGGTCGGCCGCTTACCTGAAGGCGGTCGTGCTGAAACCGTCGATGATCGGCGGTATCAGAATGACCGTGGCCTTTGTCCGGGCCTGCCGGGAGTCGGGCAAGACGCCGGTCATTAGCTCGTCGATTGAATCCTCGATCGGACTTTCGGTCCTGGCGCATCTGTCGGCCGCGCTCACCCCGGGGACACCATCGGGACTTGATACGGCCCGCCTGTTCAGCCGGGACCTCCTTTCTCCGGGTTTCCCGATCGGGCGTAGTCGAGTTGCCCTTGACGAATTGTATCCCGCGGTGGGTGTCATAGATATGTCTTTGCTGAAGGAGATACCCCTTGAGTAGTCTGGCGTCGCCATTGGCGGTTACAGTCCAGCGATTTGGCGACAGTCCGGCGCTGATCGCACCGCACACCGAGTTGTCGTGGCGCGACGTGGGGCGGTTGGCCGCATCCATTGCCGCCGATTTCCGGGCACAGGGTGTGATGGAGGGGGACCGGGTCTGTCTGACCGGGGCGAATTCGATGGAATACGTTCTGATGGTCCTGGGGCTGATCGAAGCCCGCGCCGTGGTCTGCCCGCTCAGCGCCCGATTGCCACATCATGCCCAGCAGACCCTGGTGACCCGGTTACAGGCGCGGCGAGTCGATGTCGAGTCGGTCGATCTGGAACAGTACCAGACTGACACATCACACGGGTTGTCGGTGGAATGGGCGATCGATCGTCCGGCCACCATCCTGTTTACATCGGGGTCAACCGGCGAGTCGAAGGCGGTGGCGCTTTCTGTCGGCAATCATTATTACAGCGCGCAGGGAGCCAATGAGAATATTCCGTTCGGCGCCGGTCACCGCTGGTTGGTGACCCTCCCCTTCTACCATGTGGGCGGACTGGCGATTATTTTCCGCTCGATTTTGAACGGCGGCACGATGGCGATACCGGAATCCGGGTACGATCTGGTGGAGGCGATCAACCGGCTCGACGCCACCCACCTGTCGCTCGTTCCCACCCAATTGCACCGGCTGTTGCAGGCCGAGAAGAGTTTGACCTTTGTTATGCCCCGGCTGGCCGCGGTGCTTATCGGCGGCAGTTCCACTTCGCCATTGCTGATCGACGCCTCACTCGAAGCCGGGTTGCCGATTCACACCAGTTACGGCCTGACCGAGATGGCCTCGCAGGTCTGCACCACGAAAGCGAGCGATCCGGCGCCGAAGCTTTTTACATCGGGGCGGGTGCTCAACAATCGCGAACTGCGGCTTGCCCCCGATGATGAAATACTGGTGCGGGGTCGAACACGCTTTCTGGGTTATTACATCGACGGCGGACTGCAGACGCCGGTCGATGCCGAGGGGTGGTTCGCGACCGGCGATATTGGCCGGCTCGACCCGGACGGATACCTGATGGTCCGCGGTAGAAAAGATAATATGTTCATTTCGGGCGGAGAGAATATCCATCCGGAAGAAATAGAAATGACGCTAGGGCGTCTGCCCGAAGTGGCGGCGGTGGTGGTGGTATCGGTGCCGGATGACGAATTCGGCGCCCGACCGGTGGCCTTTGTCAAGGCGGCCGAGGATGCGCCGTTCGAGGAAGCGCGCTATATCGTTTTTCTGGAGCGGTTTCTCCCCCGGTTCAAGATCCCCGATCATTTCTTCCCCTGGCCGGCGGAAACCGGCGATACCATGAAGTATGACCGGCGGTGGTTCAGCCAACGAGCGGCGGTGTTGACACAAAAATCAAAGGAATGATTCTGCTCAGAGTTTCTCCAGCGCGGCGCGAAACTTGTCGGGGATGGGGGTCTTGCGGCCCGACTTTTTGTCAACGACCACGTGCACGGTTGTCACCGTACCGACCGAGCGCCCTTTCGAATCGACGATATCCTGCGCCAGTGTGTAGGAGCTTTGGCCCAGTTTTTCGACGCGCAGACGTATCTCGATCTTATCGCCGACGAAGAGCGGCAGTTTGAAATCGGCCGAGGCATGGACGATCGGCAAAAAGCAGTCGGATTCGCGAAGCCACCAGGCCATCGGAAAGCCGATCGACTCGAGCAACGCTTCGTAGCAGTCGTGGGCCATCTTAAACTGGTGGCCGTAGAAGAGCAATCCGGCGGCGTCGGTATCGTGCAGTTTTACGGTGGTGCGCCAGACGAACATGGAGTTACCTCATTTTTGTAAACATCGCGGCCTGTCGGACCGTATATTAGGTGTCCTATGAAACGAAGACCAGTACTTTCTCACCCGTTGATTGTTTTTCATCACAAAGGAGACTGACCATATGTTGAGATCACGCTCACGATACGGCGTCCTGCTGGCCCTGCTGGGTCCGGTGTTCGCCGCTGTCCTGTCCGCCTCGGCCGCCGATATCCCCCAGCGGTCCGGGATCGACGCCAAATACAAGTGGCGGCTGGGGGATATGTATTCGTCCGACGCGGACTGGCAGAAGACCTACGACTTTCTGGCCGCCAACTATGAGCGACTGGGCCAGTATAAGGGGCATCTCAATCAGCCGGCCGATCTGCTGGCCTGCCTGCAACTGAGCGACTCGCTCGGGCTGATTTCGGACAATCTGTATGTGTACGCCAACCTGAAGCTCGACGAGGACAATCGCGAGAGCAAGTATCAGGAAATGTCGGACAAGATCGGCGCGCTTAATTCCAAGGTTAGCGCGGCGACCTCGTATGTCGAGCCGGAGATACTTACCTTGACCTCCGAGCAGATCGAGGGCATGCTTTCCGCCACACCGGCGCTGGGGTTGTACCGGCATTATCTGGAAAATTTGAATCGGACCCGGGCGCATATTCTGTCCGATACCGAGGAGAACCTGCTGGCCTCGGCCGCCCCGGTGCTGGGGGCGCCGTCGAAGATTTTCGGCATGATCGACGAGGCCGATATCACGTTCGGGACGGTCAAGGACGCCACCGGCCAGGAAGTGGCGCTGACCAAGGGAAAATATCAGGAACTGGTCGAGTCGCCCAATCGCGAGGTGCGGCGCGCGGCCAACCAGCAGTATAACAAGACGTATCTGAAACATATCAATGGACTTGGGGCGTCGCTGTCGTCGTCGGTAAAGAAGGATTATTTCCTGGCCAAGACGCGGAAGTACCCGACCTGCCTGGATCACTCGCTTTACGCCAACAATGTCCCGACGAGCGTGTTTCATAACCTGATCAGCGCGGTGCGGGCGAATCTGGCGCCGCTCCACAAGTGGGCGAGCATTCGAAAGCGAATTCTGGGCGTGGATACGCTGTACACATATGATCTGTGGGCCAATCTGCTTCCGGGGACGTCAAAGACGTACACCTACGATGAGGCGAAACAGGTGGTGCTCAAGGGGCTGGCGCCGATGGGCAAAGAGTATCTGGCCAATTTCGAGAAGGGACTCAATTCCGGCTGGATCGATGTCTATGAGACTCAGGGGAAGGGATCGGGGGCGTACAACTGGGGGACCTACTCGTCGCACCCGTACATATTGCTCAACTACAACGGGACGGTGGACCATGTGTTCACGCTGGCCCATGAAATGGGTCATGCCATGCACGCGTTTTACACCAACCGGACCGAACCGTATGTGTATTCGGGGCATCCGCTGTTCACGGCAGAGGTGGCCTCGACCTGCAACGAAGCGGTGCTGATGAAGTACCTCTTGGCGACGACCAAGGACAAGAAGGAACAGCTCGACCTGTTGATCCGATATATCGAACAGATCATGGGGACGTTTTACACTCAGGTGATGTTCTCGGAGTTTGAGCTGGCGATCCACGACCGGGTGGAGAAAGGCGAGGCGCTGTCGGTGGATTTCTTCCGCAAGACCTACCGCCAGATCTATCAGGATTACTGGGGGCCGGAGCTGGTGATCGATTCGATCAACGATCTGGGCGGGATGCGGATCAGCCATTTCTACCGCCAGTACTATGTGTATCAGTACGCCACCTGTTATGCCGCGGCCCAGACGATCTCGCAGAAGATCATGGAGGACGGAAAGAAATACCTGCCCGTGTATCAGCAGTTTTTGAAGACCGGGTACTCGAAGTATGCGGTGGATATTCTGAAGGATGCCGGGGTGGATATGACCACGCCGGAGCCGGTGAACCGGACGATCAAGACGTTTGGCGATCTGGTGGATCAGGTTGAGAAGTTGTTGAACGAAAAGAACTGACCGCTACCCCCTGGGTCTGTGGGAGAAAGCGCGGGTATCCCCGCGCTTTTTTCTTTGGAGATATGAAGGTCCGGGAACTCATGAATCGGAAGGTCGGTTGAACCAGTTACCAAGATGAACTCAAGCATGAAGGAGAAACTCATGTCCCGCTCCCCGAGTCTCGGATGGTTGCTTGTGGCGGCCGTCTTTTTGACCATGGCTGGCCGGATCGATGCGGCCAATCACCGGATTGACGTCGACGATTTTACGTTCAGTCCTCTCAAAACACATGTGGCGCCGGGGGACTCGGTCATCTGGATCTGGATCGGGGCTTTTTCACACAGCTCGACATCGGACCCATCCTCGGCCAAAGTCTGGAATTCGGGACTCAAAACCACCGGCCGGTTCGGAATCAAGATCACGGCCGCCGACGGTCCCGGCCCGTTTCCGTATCATTGCTCCCTGCACGTGGGTATGAAGGACACGATTTATGTCGATACCCCACCGCCCTGTTGTCAGGGAACGACCGGAAATATCGATTGCGACCCGGCCAATAACGTGGATATCAGTGACCTGTCGCGGCTGATTGACAATCTGTTCATATCATTTGTCCCGCTCTGTTGCGACGCCGCCGCCAATGTTGATGGAGTGACCGGGGTGGATATCAGCGACCTGTCGGTGCTCATTGACAATCTGTTCATAAGCTTCAAACCACTGGCTCCGTGCCAGTGATGGAAAACGGCAAACGTTTCTGACCGCCGGTAGGCGCGAGGTTCTCGCCCAGCCGTCGCCGCATGAGTCCACAGCCTCGGCGCCGTAATGAAATTGAATTTCATTTATTCTTTCGTAAATTGTCCACAATCCGCTTGCTTTTGACCGGTTTTGGCCGAGATTTAAGGAACAGAATTATCGGAAGAATGTTCATAAACGGTAACGAAACATGATTGATAAAGGAGAATGAGTATGATGATATCACAGAAGATGGCCGCCCGCTTGAACAAGCAGGTGGTTCACGAGCACCACAACGCCTGGTCGTACCTGGCGGTCGGGTATTGGTTCGAGAGCGAAGGGCTGAAAGTATTCGCCAAGTTCTTTTACAAGCAGGCGGGCGAAGAACGGGAGCACGCCGAGAAGATCGCCAAGTACCTTCTGGATCAGGGGGCGGAAGTCGTCCTGACCGCGCTTGAGAAGCCGAAAACCAGCTTCAAGAACGCCAAGGAGGCGGTGGAGTTTTTCGTTCAGCTCGAGATCAAGACGACGAAGATGGTCCACGAGGTGGTGGACATGGCGATCAAAGAAGGCGACCACGCCACCCGCGACTTTATCGACTGGAAAGTGTCGGAGCAGGTCGAGGAAGTGGCTACGGCCAACGATCTGGCCGGCATGGTCAAGCTGACCGAGAACAAGGGA
>JACRAV010000308.1 GCA_016213305.1 Candidatus Zixiibacteriota bacterium
AACGTCGTCCGGCAAGGTATGCGAACTTTGTGGAATCGAATTGATGGCCACCGGTGCCAGTCGATATGATTTTGACCGGCTGGGGATGATCTTCCGGGCCTCGCCGCGTCAGGCCGACCTTATTATAGTCGCGGGGACGATCACCAAAAAATTTGCGCCGCGCCTCCCCGATCGCGCTCGTCGGCGGTCGGCCAGCCGATGTGGTGAATGAGGGTGGCCACCGAGGCAAAGTATTCGTACCGGAGTGACAACAGATCCAGTCGGGCCTGAAAGTCTGATTGGACGGCATCGACGGCATCGCTAATGGAACGTCGTCCGGCAAGGTATGCGAACTTTGTGGAATCGAAATATTCCGCGCTTCGATCGGCGGCCGACGAGGCGAGAGGAATCTCGACTCCCAGCGATCGGAGGTTGTTCCAGCTGTTGTCAACGTCGGTGACGATTTTGAGGCGGGCGGCATCGCGTTCGTATTCGGCGCGGTCCACCGACAGCCGGGCGACTTTGCGGTCCACGGTTTTGTGGCGTGAGCTGAACAGGGGCCATGAAAAGACAGCCCCCACGGACCAGAGGTCATGTTTTTCGGTGAAAACGGGGGTGTTGGCCAGCGAATCGGCGTATCCGAACCAGCCGCGCACGCTGAGACCGGGGTACGACTGTGCTTTGCCAAAATCCAGCTTTGCGCCGGCCACTCTCACCGCGGCTCCGGCTGACTTCATGGTCGGATTATTGCGGATCGCCTCCGCCTGAATAAATTGTTGGGCCTGGGGCCCGAATCTTCGTGAAGCGAAGATCGGCCGCAAGGCGGAGAATTCCCCTACGAAATTTTCCTCGGTGAGTCCGGCTGTGTCCAGCGCCAGTTCGGTAGTGGAAGGTTGGCCCAGCAGAGTGTTCAGAGTGGCGAAGGCCTGGCGCAGTCGGTCGCGTTGTTCAATCAGCCGACGCCACACCTCCATTCGATACGCCTCCCACCGCGTTTGATCCTGTGGTCGTTGCGGGTCGATGAAGTCACCCAGACGGGCGGCCTGGAGCAGGTCATCGAGCCGACGGCGCAATTGACTGTACTCGGTGACTCTCGACCGCGCCGTCAGACAGTCGAGGTAAGCGGCGGTTACCGCGAGTTCGAGATCACGTTTCGCCTGTTCCACCGAGGCCTGATTTAACAGTCGTTCTTCCCTGGCCGATTTGATGGCGCGTAACGCGCCCAACGAAAACAGGGGCTGGTCGATCGCCAGTCCGGCGCGATACCGGTTGCGCGATACCAATCCATTGGTGTTATCGGAGGCGCTCTGACTGGCGGCGGTGGCGGCGGCATCGATCGATATATCCGGCAGATACCCTGACTTCGCTCTGGACAGGGTAAGGTCGGCGGCCTCGATGGCGGTGTGCGCCGCCTGGTAGCTCGGATTCTGAGCAAGCGCCCTGCTGACGGCATCTTCGAGCGTCAACGCCATGGTGTTCTCCGACGGGGTGAATTCATTGATCAGATCTGCCTGGTAGAGTCGCTCGGAGGAAATATCCCTGGCCATGAGTTTCGTCGGCTCAAGATTGACGGCGAATCCGCGCATTTCGGGGAATTCGATGGGGAGGTCGGCGGGAACTTCGCCCTGGGCAATGCGAATCGTCTTCCAGGCGGCAAATTGGGCGGCACTCTGTTCGGGATTGACGCTCCCGCTCCCGAGTATGCCCTTTTCCAGCAGAAAGCGGCCTTCGGAAGTGAAGAGCGGGATATGATCGGCGGCCAGGTTGGTGGAGAACTGATCGATCATAGCCAGGGTCATCCCCCAGAGTGGAGAGACATACACGGCTTCAACTGATTTGGGTAGCAGACCATACGCCTTGAAGAAGGCGTAGGTGCCGGAAGCGCCGTATCCCTGCGTCCAGGTGATTTCGAGTCCCATCGATTTGCCGATCTGCCAGCATTTATTCATGACGGCGGTGTCGTCGGGGCTGTCGTTGAAAGCCAGAACGCCGATCCGTTTGACGCCGTACAAATCGACAATGGTGGCCAGGTCGTGGCGGATTTTGTCGGGGCGCACGTGCACGGTCAGATTGCGGACGACGGGGCGACCCTCACGGTTCAGAAGGCCTTCCGCTCCGGGGTCGAACTGGTACAGCCCGACAATGGGACGTTTGAATCCGGCTTTGAGCAACTCCTGAACCACCCACGGTCCCATGGCGACGACGACGTCGATGGTCGTGTCGCGGACATACTCCCCGGCCAGTGAGGCACAGCGATCCCTTTTCCATTCGGCGGATTTGAAACCGTTGGGCATATAGATAAACTGAAAGC
Source organism: Candidatus Zixiibacteriota bacterium (assembly GCA_016213305.1). Classification (GTDB taxonomy): domain Bacteria; phylum Zixibacteria; class MSB-5A5; order GN15; family FEB-12; genus JACRAV01. The sequence goes on from JACRAV010000308.1 coordinate 2,291, forward strand.
TCGACGGCGCGAGATGCTCGAGCGCGTCCTGATAGGCGGTTCTCAGGATGGAGTGGGAATAATAGTCGCCGCCTTCAAAGAAACCTACCCTGACCGCTTTGCGCGGAGCGCCCATACCGGAGGCCGCCAGCACGGTAACGAAAAACCACAATGCGATGCGTTTCATCAATCTCCCTTATTAGTGTTCCCATTATACACGGATGCAGGCAGGCAGGGCAAGGGATGTGATGGATCGCCCCGGAGAGGCGAGCACGGCGGGCTGTTCGGGGGCGGAGACCTATTCGGTTCCCAGCGTTTTGGCCACCATCGCGATCAGGTCTTCGGATCGGTACGGTTTCTGGAGAAACGGGGTGTCCGCCGGGACTTCTTCGGGAAAGACGATATTGGCCCTAAGATTTCCCGATGAGAGAATAAATGTCGCTCCCGGGCGGCGCTTTTGTAACGAGCTGAGCGTGTCGTTCCACGGGGGACCCGGAACAATCAGATCAAGGAGGACCAGATCTATGGGCGCGTTTTCGTCGGCGACTCTCTGTGCTTCGGCGGCGCTGGAAGCGATGATGACTTCATGCCCGGATCTGGACAAGACCACCCGGGCCAGATGACGAATGGATTCGTCATCATCCACAATCAATATGCGGGCCATATTCAACTCCCTCCCCGGAGTTTCACCTTCTCAGCCAACCGGGCCGTCCGATCGGTTTTCCCCGGAGTCGAAGGTCGGACCCGGGCCGGACGGTGTGTGCCTGACAGATAATTAACAATTTTTCTATTGACGAGCCAAGAAGATTTCGCCATACTGGGGGTCGAAACGGACAAGTAGTGTAATTTTTACGATTTAACGCCGTAGCAGGAAAGAGAGGTAACGCCAGATGACGATTACTTTGATGACCGGGCGACCCAATGTTTCGGGCGCACTATGCGGCGGGAGCTTGTCTATCTCGTAAGCTGTATCAGATAGCAGAATTTGCACCCCGCCGCGACGAACAGTTTCGGCGGGTTTTTCGTATATGCAGATGTCCCCGCCGATGAATCATAACTCGGAGAGGGAATACAGAATATGCCGGTTGATATAGACACTTTCGAATCAGAATCAAGCACGCCGGATGTCACCGTCTCGAACGGACAGGCGTTCCGGGCGCTGTTGCCGTATGTGAGGGAGCATGCCTGGGGGCTGGGTGGTTGTCTGATATTATTGGCGATCGCTACCGGGCTGTCGTTGTACTGGCCGGTCCTTTTAAGACAGGCACTGGACGTCAACATCGTCGAGAAAGATGTCCGGGGACTGGTCTGGACGGTCGGACAAATAGCTCTCATTCAGGTGATGACGCTGGCGCTTCAGTATGTCCAGCGGATCCGGCTGGAGATTATCGGCCAGACGGTGATGGTCGAACTGAAGCAGAAGATATTCGGGCACCTGCTGACGCAGGATGTTGTCTTTTTTGATCGCAATCCGGTCGGACGCTTGCTGGCCCGCGTGGAGTCGGATACCGAATCGCTCCGGGTGCTTTTCACCAACACGGCGGTGCTGATCGTGGGCGACATTTTGCTGATCGCGGGAATTTTCGGGCTTATGCTCCATTACAGCTGGCAGTTGGCGCTGGTGCTCAGCTGTTTTGTCCCGGTGGTGCTGGTCTGCGTGTACATTTTCCAGAAGCTGACGGCTCCGAAGTTTTTGGGAGTGCGCAAGAAGATGGCCGAGGTGACGGCCACGCTGACGGAGATGCTCCACGGCATGGCGATTGTCCAGATATTTCACCGGGCCGAATACGCCCGTGAGCGTCTCAACCGCGCCAGCCGGGTCAAGGCGGCTGATGAGTTGTACGGTCATATCGGCTCGGGTCTGTTTTTCAATGCCATGAACTTCGTGCAATACGCGGCGGTGGCGACGGTGCTGTTTTGCGGCGCGCTGTGGAAAGAAGCGGGCGTAATCACGATCGGCACGATCAGCATGTTCGTGGTGCTGATCTGGCGGTCGTTCGACCCGATTTACCGGACCTCGGAGCAGATGTCGGTAGTTCTGCGCGGTTTTGCGGGAGCGCGGCGGATCGTGGCCCTGTTGTCGGAGAAGCCCCGGACCACCGATCCGGAATCGCCGGTTGCACTGGGGCCGATACGGGAGTCGATCCGATTCGAGCATGTCTGGTTTTCGTATTCGGACGATGACCACTGGGTACTAAGCGACGTGTCGTTCGAGATACCGGTCGGACGGAAGGTGGCGCTGGTCGGGGTGACCGGCGGCGGGAAATCGACCGTGATTTCTCTTTTGTTGCGGCTGTACGATCCGCAGAAGGGTCGGATCACGATCGACGGCGTGGACATCCGTAATTTCAGCAGAAGCGACCTGCGGCGCAAGTTTGCGCTGGTCTTGCAGGACATTATTCTGTTCCCCGGGACGGTGGCGGACAATGTTTCGCTGGAGAACGAAGGTCTGTCGCGCGAACGGGTGGTCGAGGCCTGCCGGACGGTTGCGGCCGACGGATTTATCGAAAGACTTCCGAAGACGTACGAGACGGAGGTGTCCGAGAAGGGGAGCAATTTCAGTCGCGGCGAGCGGCAGTTGCTGTCGTTCGCGCGGGCGCTGGCGGTCGATCCCGAAGTGCTCCTTCTGGACGAAGCCACCAGTTCGGTCGATCCCCAGACCGAGCGGACACTACAGG
>JACRAV010000025.1 GCA_016213305.1 Candidatus Zixiibacteriota bacterium
GCTTCCGCAGTTCACGCATTACCAGAAGGCCCGGTATCCGGACTCGGCGCTGTCTGCCCGGATACACGGAACCACCAAACTGGTAGCGCTGATCGATACCAGTGGCGCTTTGCTTGAGGCCAATGTCCTTCGATCGAGTGGGGATGGGTCGCTCGACAGTTCGGCCAAAGCGGCGGTGGCCGGACACCGTTTCAAACCCGGATTGATAGGCACCCGGAAGGTGAAAGCGTGGATGACCTGGCTGGTTAAATTTGAGCCGGGATCGAAGGATGTGGTCACGCCCGCCGAGGAAAAAGCGGCCGCACAGGGGTTGGTCATGCCCGAAACCGAACGGGTCGTGACGCCCAAAATGCCCGCCGCGGCGCTCAAAAACGGCCACACCGGCACCGTCTGGTTGCAGGTTGACGTGGGCGAGGACGGCAGAGTGCGCGACGCCCGCATGGAACGATCGAGCGGGTTTGCCGAGCTTGATTCGACGGCCATAGCGGTGGCCAGAGACGACACCTTCAAACCCGCCATGTACAAGGGAAAACCGCGAGCGTTCACCCTCAGGTATCGGGTGATTTTCGCGATGAAGAAGGAATGATTACTGGAGGCCGGTAACTCTGCCTCTTCGCCCTGGTCCCCGCGACCTACGGCCTGTTGAAAAAACCCAAAAGGCTGTCGTTGCGAGGAGCGACGTCTTCGGAGCGACGAAGCAATCTCGCTTCGTGATTTACATTTTTTGTGGGCGGCAGGCATCCTGCCTGCCCCAAACGGCGGGCACGTAGGATACGTGCCGCGCACAATCGGGTTGACAGACGCACGGGCACGTGCGTATCGTGGGCAGGTGGTTGGCCATTTAGGGCAAAATCTCCACTAATGAGATGAGAACATGAAGCGAGTATTTTTGGCCACTCTTTTGCTACTCACCGTGGTTACTTGTACACGGCAACACCAATCGAGCGCATTGATTCCGGCGCAGGCTGTGGTAGATTCTCTGGCTAGTGCCCTCACGGGGCGCCCAAGTCAAGAAGGGGACCTGATCAATATTCCAGACGAAATTGAATCACCTATTGCCATCGGTCAAGAACAATTGGAACGTTCCGTTTTCTTCAAGCTCTCCGTTAGGGACATTTGGGCGTTTCGTCAAGGTGATCGGCTTACAACAATATTGAAGTCCCTCAAAGTGTCACCCAGTTCTGAATTAATGGATCTACGCTGGGGGATCGTTCTCTATGCTGAAAAAGACGTGCGTCTTGGCGCAATCTATGTCGACCGATTTGGTCGCGGCGGCGCGATTAATGAGTTTACCGTCTCATTCGATAAGGAACTGTATCACTGGTTTCGTGACGTCGGACGTGGCTTCCACTAGGTAATGCTCATCGGCGCACCAGCGATCAATCCCATTCAACCGTGCGGTCAGGCCTCCGACCTGACCGCCCCCAAAAAGCCGTCGGGTGGGACGCCCGACGGCACAAACACCGTCAATTCACCCCGACCGCCCAAAGGGCCTCTCCCCACCAATTTCACGACCAACTCGCTGGTGATTCATCCCCCGCCCCAATTATATAGATGAACCAGTTATACTCATTCCGGCCACAGCCGGGAAAAATCAAAATGCGGCGCAATTCGAACCCAATTTCCTGTAGGGCGGTTCCGTCCTCGAAACCGCCATCCAGGCGGAGGGAAAAGATGGCAGGTTTGAAGACAAACCTGCCCATGACTCGACGCGACGATAAGGTGGTCAATCGGAAAAAATCAATATCCGGCGCAAATCGAACCCATTTCGGGGGTGACGAGATAAGGAATCCTTTAAATTTAACAAAACGAACCCAATTTCGGGCCTTCGCGGCCCAAAACATACCCAAAATGCCAGACTGTCTACCCCATCCTCCCATACCGCCTCACCCACCACCCCTCCACCTCCCGAACATCCTTTTCCGTCAGTTCAAACAGCTGGTACACCAGCCGGTCAATCTCCACCTGTTCGTGCAAGTGATACAGATAGCGCGGGTTCGCGCGTTGCTTTTCGACAATCTGTGCCACCAGCGTCTCGAGACGCGCCGAGATATCCGGATCAATCACTCGCGGAACCGGCAACGCCTTGAACTCATCCACCTGGAAATTCACAGTATGATCAATGAAGTTCCGCGCGATATATTTCACCACTTTCGACGCCAGAATCGCCAGCGTTGGGTAGAGCGGGAGGTGAATATCGAAACACGATGACCCGCCGACATCGAACACCCCGCCCGATGACAGCCGAAAGCAGGGCGCATAATACCCGGTGTACGAAAAAGTCAGTCCGCGACGGAAGTAGTAGCCGCTGTTCTGGAATCTGGCCGCCACCTTTCCCCGCTGGCGACTGCTCCGCGTTGTCTTCATTCGTCGCACCGCTGACTGCGACCAGTCGATGAAATACCCGGTCGGGACATGATAATTGGGAAGCCATCCCTGCTCCGAATCGCTCGCTCCCCCTTTGTCGTACGGGACAAAACGACGCCCGCCGTACCTGTCCGGATCAACCCCGTTCAGCTTTTCGACCGAGGAGAGGCGGGTCAATTCGCGATCGGTCAGAATGCGTCGCGGCTCAACCGCCTTGTAATTGCCGTGCGCCGAGGGATGTTTGCGCAGGTAATGTTTGTTGTCGCCGGTCGCCAGTCCCTGACGAACCGATGCTATTTCGCCAAGAGTCGTGAATCGACCATCCGACAGTTTTGCGTGCAGGCGCGGCGAGGCGATGAAGAACGACATGTTTCCGTACGTACGAATCTGCGACTGTGGATATGTATAGACCGCGCTCGATCCATTGGAAGGGTACTCCGGCCGATCCAGAGCGTCGAGTCGTTGCAGTAAGTAGTTCCAGTCTCTGGATGGCGCCGACCGAAGATCAGCCGCAACCAATTGATGTCCCGCATTCGGCGTTTCTTTCGAGAGCAAAAGGATGCCGGTGTTGACGGTCGCCGGGAATATCCACCCCGGAAGATCGATCATTCTGTGTACGGTGGTGGTGTCGAGCAGACGTTTCCGCAGGGGCCGATGCCGCCGTATTGTCCGCCAGGTGTTGGACATCAGAATGCCCAGCACGCCGTTGTCCCTGAGTAATTCCAGCGACCGGGCTACAAACAGGGCATAGGCATCTCTCGATTGCGGGCCATCCGGTCCCGAATTAAAGAACCGATCGCGCACCTCAACGGGCGCGGTCACGCCGAACGGAGGATTGGTGACGACGATGTCAAAGGTGCTGTCATGTTGAATTGAAGATTTGTCACCAAGCGCGTCGGCGACCTGAAAATTGGTCGTGTCCGAAGATTCTTCGCCTCTCGTGCCGTTCAAGGCCATTTCGAGCCGTAGGCGA